>DAORIV010000023.1:0-2578 GCA_035438705.1 Parcubacteria group bacterium | reverse complement strand
TTTTTGTTGTCAGATTATTTATATATATTGTGTAACGTGTATAATAGGTATACGTCTATGGATACAGAGACAATACAGAAGGAGTTTCTCCTCGCATATGAGGAAAATTCAGATGCCTTGTTTAGGCAGTGTTTTTTCAAAGTAAATGATAGAGAAGTGGCTACAGATATTCTGCAAGAGACTTTTACTCGGACATGGGATTACCTTGCAAAGGGTAAGGAAGTTCAAAATATGAAAGCATTTTTATATAGAACTATGAATAACCTAATTGTAGACCATTATAGAAAAAAGAAGGCAGTATCACTAGATGTATTGGCTGAAGATGGTTTTGACCCTGAAGCCCTAGAAGGTATTAATGCAAATGATAGAATAGAAGGAGAGAAAGCATTAAAACTTCTAGATAAAATACCAAGTCCATATAAGGAAGCTGTGTTTATGAGATACGTGTCTGGACTGGAACTTAAAGAAATTTCAGAAATTACTGGTGAGGAGGTGAATACAGTTTCAGTGCATGTGCACAGGGGTATAAAAAAATTGAGAGAATTATTTAATGAAAACAATGGATGAGATAAATCTTACAAATAAAGAACAAAAAATAATTGATTCTGCAAAAGAATTCTCTTTGAGCGCATCTGAAAAAAATAATATTAAAAATATACTTATTTCATATACAAACGCACATCCAGTTTCTACACAGAAACCTGCACCTGTTGCTAAGGTAAACTATTTTTATACAAAGAGTTTGTATTTTATACCAGCTCTTGCAATGTTGCTGTTAGTTATAGGTTTAAATACAAGCAGTGTAAAAAGTCCTGATCAAATAGCTTCTACTGAAACTGTGGATACAAATATATCTGCTGCTATTCCAGAAGTTACAACATTTAGTGCCGCTAGTTTAGCTGCACCAAGTGTTGAAAGTGTTTCATCTTTTGCTGAGCCTATGACTGAGTCTGTGCCTACAAACGCTAGAATGCAAAAATCAGTTTCCGAAGATAGTGCTGTAATGATGGTACCAGTTTCATTATCAGTAGAGGTTGCTACAAGTACTGCAACTACTACCAAGCAAACTGGAAGTATCAAAAAAATTAAAGAACAGATTAATTCTACATATAAAAGTTTTGTTTCTAGATTTTTTACAAAAACTAAAAAAGAGAATAAAAAGGAGGATTTGAAAAAAGAAGAGAAAGAAAATAAAAAAAAGAGCAATACAGAAGACAAAAAAGTTAAAAGTGTATTAAAGATCGAAGATGATAGTAAAAGTGGTGAAGTGGAAATAGAGAAAGAAGTAGAGCATGGAGTAGAGAATGAAGATGATGACGATGATAGTGATGATAAAAAGAAAGTGATTTCTCCTCTTCCTCCAGTTACTCCACCAGTTGTTTCCTCAGAAAAAACATATACTTTAATCCAAGTTTCTGTACACGATGTGTCGACAGATTGCTGGTCTGTTGTTTCAGGTGGTGTGTATGATCTAACTAGTTGGATAGCAAAGCATCCTGGTGGTCAGTCTGCAATTAAAGGAATGTGTGGTGTAGATGGAACCGTTGGTTTTCTAGCTCAACATAATGGTGATACTAAAGCAGTAAATACTTTGGCGGCATATAAAATTGGAGTTTTAAAATAGTTTTGGTGGTACAATAAAGCAATGAAAAATGAAACAGCTGTTTTTGGTGGAGGGTGCTTTTGGTGCACTGAAGCAGTTTTTAAAATGTTAAAAGGTGTTAGTTCTGTTTTACCAGGATATTCCGGTGGTAAAAGTAAATATCCTACATACGCAGAAGTAAGTATGGGTGATAGTGGTCATGCAGAATGTACAAAAGTAGAATTTGATCCAGAAGTTATTTCATACAAGGACTTGTTAACAGTTTTTTTCGGGAGTCATGATCCCACAACATTAAATAGACAGGGAGCTGATGTCGGTACTCAATATAGGTCAGTAATTTTCTATACAACAGAAGAGCAAAAGAAAACTGCCGAAGATTTCATAAAAGAAATAAATGCATCTAGTAAGGAAGGTAAACCAGTTGTTACTGAGGTTGTACCTCTTACAGCTTTTTATGAAGCAGAGAACTATCACAAAGACTATTATGAAAGAAACAAGGAACAGCCATACTGTGAGATAGTAATAAACCCAAAACTTGAAAAGATAGTGAAAGATTATGGAAATTTATTAAATAATAAATACAAACATAAAAATGGATAACAAAATGCAAGTAAATGAAGAGGAATTAAAAGCAAAATTAACAGAAGAAGAATATAAAGTTTTAAGAGAGAAAGGAACTGAACCACCATTTTCTGGGAAATTACTTCATGACGACAGAGATGGTATGTATAAATGCAAGGTGTGTGGGCAAGATTTATTTAGTTCAGATGCAAAATTCGATTCTGGTACTGGATGGCCAAGTTTTGATCAGGCTGTGGAGGGTAGTGTGGTAGAAACAGAGGATAATTCATTAGGGATGAGTAGGGTAGAAATAACATGTAGCAAATGTGGCTCACATTTGGGACATGTTTTTCCTGACGGACCGACAGATACTGGGAAAAGATACTGTCTCAATTCAGTCTGTCTTGTTTAGAA
>DAORIV010000022.1:0-3049 GCA_035438705.1 Parcubacteria group bacterium | reverse complement strand
TTCTAGTAAGAAATTATTCTGTTTCTAAAAAAGATATGAGGAGGAAGAAAATTCTAAATTTGTTTGTGATTGTAAAATTGTGATATAATTTTTGTATGGATAGAAGTTATTTACAAACATATTTTTTTGTAGGTTTGCTACTAATTGCTACAGTTTTAGTTTTCGCACTATTTTCTCCTTTTCTTGAAGTTTTAGTGTTGTCATCAATATTTGGAGTGGTTTTGACACCACTACATAGAAGAATTGCAAATAAAATAGGTGGTAGAAATGGTCTTTCAGCATTTATAGTAGTTATATTGTTTGCAATAGTTGTTATAACACCTACTGTTTTTCTTACTTCACAGGTAATAAATGAATCAAAGGGTATATATGTGCAACTTACTTCTGAATCTCAAATTGATTACATACAAAAGTTAACTAAAACTATAGAAACACCAGTTCAAAAGTTTATACCTGATTTTTCAGTCGATATTGGGCAATATGCAGGAGTATTTGCTGATTGGATAACAGGACATTTAAGCACAATACTATCTAGTGTGATTAATATTGTGACAGGAATCGTCCTTATATTCATTTCACTGTATTTCTTTTTGAAAGACGGTAAAAAATTTAAAGATATTTTAATAAACCTCAGTCCTCTTAAAGATAAGTATGATGATGAGATATTTATAAAAATAAAACAAACAATTAACTCTACTGTAAGAGGAGTTTTATTGGTAGCTGTGGTTCAAGGAGTGCTTTCAGGTATTGGAATGTGGGTATTTGGAATACCAAATGCAACACTTTGGGGAAGTATTTCAGCTATAGCATCCCTTGTACCTGGTCTCGGAACAGCTGTAGTTTTCATACCGGCAGTACTATATATGTATATTGCTGGCAATGTACCATTTGCCATAGGCCTTCTACTTTGGGGAGGACTTATAGTTGGACTAGTAGATAATGTTTTGGGACCATACTTGTATTCGAAAGGTACAGAAGTTCATCAGCTTATAATGCTGTTTTCTGTGCTGGGTGGATTGTCAGTTTTTGGACCAATAGGTTTTATATTTGGCCCACTTATTATCGGTCTATTTTTTGCACTGATTGATATTTATCAGAATTTAATAATGGATAATAAATCATTATAAGTAATGTATAAAAAGTATGAATACACCAAGATTTCTTTCAAGTTTTTATCATTTCATTTTTAGTAGTAAGGTTATGTCACCAGTATGGCTGGTTGCACGTGTGTATGTTGGGTACCAGTGGCTACATGCTGGATATGGAAAGTTTACTAACCCTGCTTGGATAGGAGCTGATACAGGAAAAGCTATTACAGGTTTTGTAAATGGAGCTTTAGGTAAAACAGTGGGTGAGCATCCTGATGTTACTATGTGGTATGCATGGTTTCTAAAAAATATTGTTTTGCCAAACTCTGATGTGTGGTCATATGCAATTACATATGGAGAAATGTTAGTGGGTGCAGGACTAATACTTGGGGCATTTACATTTCTTGCAGCTTTTTTTGGTGCAGTGATGAATTTTAATTTCATGCTTGCAGGAACAGTTAGTTTAAATCCAGTAATGTTATTACTTACAATATTTATTATGCTCGCATATAGAGTTGCTGGCTACTTGGGTCTAGACTACTACATTTTGAAAACCGGTCGGTATTGATCATTCTAAGCTATTTTATTTTCCTCAAAAATGTTGTAGAATAGCTACTCATGGCAAAAAACGAAGTAATCATAAACTTTGATGAAGTTTCATTTAATTATGGAATCAAAAAACCTATTCTAGACGAGGTTTCTTTTACTGTAAGAAGAGGATCAAAGATAACCATTATGGGTCAAAATGGTGCTGGTAAAAGTACCTTATTTGGCCTTATTACAGGTGTAAATAAGCCTGAGGAGGGACAGATACACCTTGGACAAGGTTTAAGTATTGCTATAGCAAGACAAGTAATCCCAAGAGAAGAAATGGACATGACTGTTGAGCAGTTTTTCCAGAATAGATTTACAAAAAAAGTTTATGATATTGAACCAAGAATAAAAAAAGTTTTGGAAGTTGTAAACTTTAATGCACCGTTAGATAGAATAATAAAATCATTTTCTGGCGGACAACAAGCAAGATTACTTTTAGCTTCGGCTCTTATTGTTGATCCAGACATTTTACTTTTAGATGAGCCGACAAACAATTTGGATAAAGAAGGTATTGAACACCTAACTAAATTTCTTATCGATTACCAAAAGACAGTTTTAGTTATCTCGCACGATGCAGAGTTTTTGAATGCTTTTACGCATGGCGTTTTGTATCTTGATGTAAATACACACAAAATAGAACAATATGTCGGTAACTACTTTGATGTTGTTAAAGAAATTTCTGCAAGAATTGAAAAAGAGAACAGAAAAAATGCTCAACTTGCAAAAGAAATTCAAGAAAACAAAGATAAAGCAAACTTTTTCTCTAACAAAGGAGGACAGATGCGTTTGGTAGCTAGAAGAATGCGAGAAAAAGCAGAGGAACTTGAAGAAGAAATTGTAGATGTTAGAAAAGAGGATAAACCCATTCGAGCATTTACCATCCCAGCACAACCGGATATTAATGGAGACATAATTAATATCACTTCGTTTTCAATGATCAAAAATCATAAACCTGTTTCGAGAAAATGCGAAGTTGTTTTGCGTAAAAAAGAACACTTACTTTTGACAGGTCCAAATGGAATTGGAAAAAGTACGCTACTAGAACAACTAGCTTCTGGAAAAGCTAAAGGTGCTGTAATCACAGAGGGTATAAAAGTTGGATACTACCGACAAGATTTTTCTACACTAAATTTTGAAGATACAGTTCGTGAAGCACTATTTTCCGTGATGGATCAACATGTAGAGGAGACAATGCGTTCTGTTGCAGCGGGATTTTTGCTTACAGGTGAAATTATAAATACTAAAATTGGAGCACTTAGTGAAGGACAAAAAGGTCTTGTAGCTTTTGCACAACTAGTTTTACAAAAACCGGGTCTACTTATACTAGATGAGCCAACGAACCATATAAACTTTAGACATCTTCCTGT
>DAORIV010000021.1:0-5715 GCA_035438705.1 Parcubacteria group bacterium | reverse complement strand
CTCCAGCAGTAAATGTGTTTCCTGTTGAAGACTCACTATCAGAGAAGAATGCTCCAGTAGCTCCCCATGATAGTGCAGCTACAAAAACAATCATTCCCAAACTCATTAATACTTTTCTATTCATAATAATATTATTGTTAATCTATTAATTCGCTTATAATTTTTTAATTGTATGTTCCAACCTCGCTTTTCAATTTATAAAAACAAAAAAGCTGTCTTTTGTAACGTACTAAACGCAACAAAAAACAGCCTTTTTACTGTGCATGCACATTTTATAAAAGAGAAAAGTTTTAAACATAATTTCTTATTAATTTAAACCCTAGCATCTCCTTGTAGAGACTTTAGAAATCGTATCATGTAGTTTTTTTACGCAAGTACAAAAACTTAAAAAAGTGCATAAGTTGTGGAGAAAAAGTGCAAAAAGTAGCTATTTTTTACTCAAATTCACCGAAATATGGCTAAAAATCGAAAAAGTGTAAAAAATTAGTAATTTGAATTTTTACTTGACTTAATATATATAAACAAAAACTACACAATTATGTGTAGTTTTTGTAAACTTACAAATTTTGTTAACTAGTTTTCAAAATTTGTCATTTCCCCATCAAACTCAACCCAGTCTACATAACTATTCTCACCTGCAGGACCTGGATGTCCAACTCTAATTCCTAAGAATGAATCTGTTGAACGAGTCTCAGCATTTGGATAAGTAGTTAAAATCTGTGCCCAAGTTTTTCCAGTTGTTCCCGGTGTTGTTCCAGGCTCACCTACTCCAGCTGGCCATGTTGAACCTGAGTAAGTCCAAACTGCATTACCACCATTTATTGCATCAACTGTTGTCCATGTGTCTACTGCTACGCCAACTGGTACCATAACAAGTCTTCTTTGCCATGTATCATTGTTTGCAAAATCAACGTTAAAGTGTAGAAATGGTGTTTGTGATGAAGCAGAGTCATCATAGATTCTGTATCTAAGTGATCCAATATCTGCTAGCTTTACATCTTTATACTTGTAAGTAGCAATATTGTATCTTCCTGTTCCGTCATGCAGAGTCATTTGTGCAGAACCAACTCCTAGAGGACCGGTCACGATATCATTTACCCCACCCAATCCAGAAAATTGATTAAGTGTCATTACTGTATCGTTTGTATCGTTATAGAACAACCACTTTGATGTATCGTTTATAACGTCTTGGATACTAAGCGCTAGGTCTTGTGCATTAACAATTACAGGAGTTTTTCCTGTAAATGGTGGAAGGCCTGAACATAGGAATTGTCCGTTGTTTCTAGCTTGTACAGCTTGGAATGAAACGTCGATAACTATACCGTCTGTCTGAGCAACATTATTTGCTCCTGAACCATTACAAGTAAAACCTGTGCCTCTTGCTAGAGGTCCATTTGTACCTGTTTTGCCGAATGCATCTTGTGGTACTGGAGTTCCTGTAAGTGTTCCAAAGCACCATGCTTTTGCAACATAACTTGTAGAACCTCCATCTAGAGGAACTCCTCCGGAAGAATCAGCTAGAGTTACCCAGTTACCATTGAAAATGGTATTTGCTGTACCAACAAGTTGTGTTATTTGTGGTTCACCTACTTCATAAACATTGTCACCATCATCTTTCCAGAATGCAAAGTTTATATAGTTTTGTAATTCTCCGTTGTCTCCTGATGCTGGACCAACATCTCCTGCATCTGTTTCTGGATCTACCAAACTATTTTCTGGTGTAGCAGTAATATCTGCTGCCATACATGCCCAAGCATCATTACTTCCTACTTTTACATCAATAGTATCTTCACCAATATCTCCAGGTTTTACATCTGAGAAACTAAAAAACAATTGATTTGTTAAATTACTTATTGACCAAGAGTTTTCTGGACTTGCCACCAAAACTCCGTCCATGTTTGTAACATAACTTTCATTTCCAATTTGTAAATCAATATCTCCAGCAGTAAATGTGTTTCCTGTTGAAGACTCACTATCAGAGAAGAATGCTCCTGTAGCTCCCCATGATAGTGCAGCTACAAAAACAATCATTCCCAAACTCATTAAAATTTTTCTATTCATTTTTATAATAAATTTATAATGCTAATAATAATCAAATATTATCATGTGTTTTTTTTAATTTATTAAAAATACCCCAAAAGTTGATAAACTGTGCACAAAAAGACAAAAAAGTGGCATTTTTAGACAAAAATATTCAAAAAATGGCTTAAAATGAATATACAGAAAAAACTCAAAAACTTGACTGGTTTAGTATTAAATACCCTTAACTCAAATCTTCTTTAGACAACTCAAACTTTTGACCCTTAACAATAGTCCCTTCAATTAGTTTTCTGGCAACAACTTCCTCCACTTTTTCTTGGATAGCACGATTCATAGGTCGAGCTCCAAATTTTGGATCAGTTCCAAAAGAAACAACATAATCAACTAAGTCATTGTTTACAACCAAATCAACTCCTTGTTCTTTTAATCTATCGTGCAATTTTTCTAACATTATTTCCCCTATTTTTCTTAGATGATCATTATTCAATGGGTGGAAAAGTATCACTCCATCAAAACGGTTTAATAATTCTGGCTTGAAAACTCCATCTTTAATAATTGAATCGATTACCTTATCTTTTATTTGTGATAGATCCTCTTTGTTCGCTACCGTATTCCATATCATGTCACTACCTGCATTTGAAGTTGCAATAACTATAAGGTTTCTAGCCATTACTTTTTTACCTGCCATATCTGAGAAAAATCCTTCGTCTAATATCTGAAGAAACAGGTTCATTACTTCTTTTGTTGTTTTTTCAAACTCATCTAGAAGTAGTACCCCATACTGGTTTTCTCTTATCATGGTAGAAAGTACTCCTGACTGTTTACTCTCAAAAGATCCAATAAGTTTTTCTAAAGAATCAACACCTGAATACTCTGACATATCTAGTCTTAAAATATGTGCACTTTCACCAAAGAACACATTGGCCAAGGCTTTTGTTGTTTCTGTTTTACCTACTCCAGTAGGTCCCAAGAAAAGGAACGAACCTAAGGGTCTATTGGGGTTCGTAATGCCACTTCTAGCACGTCTGACAGCATTACTTATGGTTTTAATTGCCTCGTCCTGTCCTACTATTTGTTTATGTAGAATATTCTCGAGATCTAACAATTTTTGTTTCTCATCCGAAGAAACTCCTGCAACTGGTATTCCTGTTTTTTCTTGTATCAATTCTAGAATGTCTTTCTTCTCAACAATATGTCTACCTTTTGATACAAGTTGAGGGACAACTTCTTCCAACAAATCTATTGCCTTATCTGGCATAACACCGTCTGGGAAATATCTTTCTGCTCCATCTACAATCGCCACCAAGGAACCATATGTAAAAAACATTCCAGATCTTTCATACTTAACTATCTCATTTTGTAAAACTTTTATTGTGTTTGATTCATCAATTTCCTTTATCAAAATAATCTCAAATCTTTCTGTCAAAACAGTATTTCTTTCGATTGATTCATGGAACCTTGTATTATCTGAAAGCGCAATAACCTGAAAGTTTGGAGAAGCAAGATACTCTTCAATAAGAGCAGGCAAGTTCACACCGAATGCCTCCGCCGAAGCCATAAGAGTAGGTAAATCATCAATAACAAATATAATATTTCCTGCATTTATTCCTTCGACCATCATATTTATAAACTCTTTTTCAAAAACAGATTTAGAACCATTAGATGCTGTAAACCTGTCAGTATCTAAAACAATAAGTCTTTTATGTTGAAGGCTTGATACAGCTGAACCTGTTTCTATCATTGAGTACAAATTCCCAATTATTTCCAACTTTCCTACCTCATCATCACCCACCAACAAAACATTTGCATCCCTATTTTTAGATAAAGTTAACTCAAGTTCCTGTAATTCTTTTACGCCATATGAAGAATGTATTTTGTGCTGTGAGTAAGTGCCTACTGAAAGTGCTCTTTCATATTTTTTCAATGTATATATTTGTCCATATGACCAGTCTCTACCAAAACTAGTAAATCTACTTAATTTCTCATGACTCCACCATCTTTCATCTGAAATTTTAGAATCTCCTAATTCCATAATCCACTTAGCTATACCAGAAAGTTCTTTGTTTTGAATGCCGAAACTAAACAAAAAGTCCGAAAGTTCTTTGTCCCCCCGAACAAGTGCAGAAAGAAAATCTGATAGATCTAGAGAATTATCTTTCAATACAAAAAGTAGGGCATTTTTAGGAAGCTTATTTTTCTTTTTTGCAATAAAACTCTCGTATGAACTATATGGGACTCCAGCTCTAGATAAAATAAGAATTCCCATATTTGTTTTGAAAAAATCAGAAGTTACATCATCACCTGTCAATCCATCCAAAACAAAAGCCAGATCAAAATCTACATTAAGTTCCCCTTTTTCTATCTCTCTAAACCTGTATGAAAAGTAAAATGCTTCTAATAAAAATATTTTAAACCAAATTATAAATGCGATCCCAGAAAATCCTAGAACTTGCGGGGTGTAGGTGTAAAAATTCATTCCAAAACCAGAATCTTTGAGAAGTAGAGATGATAGACAGAATAATCCTCCTATAAGCCAAAGTGCCAGAAATAATACAGACAACTTTTTCCTCCATATATGAGATATTGCCGATTCTAGATAGAAAACCGGTGCAAATATTTCCCTTAATCTGTTTTGTAGTTCTACTAGATTCATATATTTACATAAATTGTCCTATACTCCATACAAAAATCATTACCATAACTGCAGGTAGGAAAAACCAGATGAGAAATGCAAGCATACTTGAAACCGTTACCACCACAAGAGAAAAAATCCCAAGTAAAATAAATATAAGACGCACAAATACACCAAAAACTCTCATCATAGAGTTAAATACAAATGTTTCTAAAAGATTGTTTACATTGTAACCATCTTTTATGCGCATCCAAGGAGAAAAAAGTGTGGAAACTAGTTCAGGAATTGAAAATAAATTGTATACAAATACAATAAAATTTTTTGCATTATCTTTTATATCTAAAATAGCTCTGCTGTAATGCCACGCAAAATAATATGGCAATACCAAAAATAAATTCATGAAAATATTATACCACAACAAAACTCTCAAAATCACCATACCTACGTTGTTGCAATTCAATTTTATTCATTCATCGTACTAATTGTACGTTTCAATCATAAAATCTTTTGCGCCTAGTATCTATGGCAATTTAGAGAGTTTTGGATGTTAGAAGTATAGAAGGACTACAGAAAGAAAATTGAATCATAATAAATGTAGATATAATAGTATCCTATAAACCCTAATAGAATATTGCACAGAGCAAGCAAGGTTGTCATTTTTAGATTTTCTCTATCACCAAATATTAAATCAATAATAAGAAATAAAGCTAAAATTGGAGAAAAATACACCCCATAACTTGCAAATGCATAAGAAATATAAAATAAATTATCAGGATAAATAAAAGAAACAAATGACAACAGAGTATTAATTATTAAAATTAGCGTAACCCAATATACATATTTAGTTATACTAATTTTTTCAATCATTTTTTAAATGACTTGTATAGAATTATTACCAAGGAGATTACTGAATACAGTGATGATAGTAATAATGACACAGTGCCTTTAATTATGGGAACAAAATCCATACCATGAGTATCTGTAGGAAACATTGTAATGATTACAAAAGATAGAGGTATCCACCATATAGAAAAATTTTTCCA
>DAORIV010000020.1:0-6074 GCA_035438705.1 Parcubacteria group bacterium | reverse complement strand
CACAGAGAAGTAAACCCTAGGTTTACGACCCAGGGTCGAACGGATTGTCGGTTTACGAGCACAGTAGCGCTTGTCGACAATCCGGTGCCCAGAATTTTCTCATTTGTCGAAATGATAAAATTCGAGGGCGGCCCTAATTAAATTATCCAAAATATGCCGTCGTAGTTCAACGGATAGAACAGTCCCGTCCTAAGGGATAGATGCAGGTTCAATTCCTACCGATGGCACATAAATAAAGAAGCACCGGGGTGCTTCTTTATTTTGTCGCGTAGGAATTGAAGCTCGATTGAGATATTTTTTGATCCTTAGGTTATCAAAGGAGAATAAAATATCCAATTGGGGTACCGAATCTGTAAGATTCAATTCCTACCGATGGCACATTTAAAAACACCCTTTGGGGTGTTTTTAAAATATAGACTCTTAACAAAACTAAGCGGCAAGAGGATCTGCCCCTCCCAATCCTAACAACTCAGCTAATTTTGGCTTATTGAAACCTATAACTATCTTATCTTCAATCTCAATGACTGGAACACCCAATTGTCCAGTCTTCTCCATCATTTCAGCTCTTTTATTAGAATCTACGGAAACATCAAATGATTCATAAGTAACTCCGTTTGCATCAAAATACTCTTTAGCCATATTACAAAAATGACAAGTTGGTGTTGAATATATAGTTACTTTTTTCATATTTTATTTATTCTTATTATTAAGTCTAAGTAGTATATAGCATAGACCTATATGTAACAAGAAGTTATCCACTTACCTAAATAGACTCTTAATTTTTGACCAAAAACTCTCCTTCTCAACAATTTCTGAAGAGCTTGCACCTTCTTCTCTAACTATAATAACAGTATTTTCATTATCTTTTGCCACACTGAACTTTGACCTAATCTCTTCTTCTAACCCAGAAACTGTATTTAATTTATTGATTTTTAACTCCAAATCCATATCCCTTTTTTCTAATTCTGATAATCTTAGATATGAAGACTCCATCATTTCCACACTTTCTCTTTTTTTTAGATACACTCTCCAGGTGGAATGTAGGGCCAGCAAAACTATCACAAGTAAAAAACCTAAAGTGACCCTATTGTATACAAAGTTTCTAAATCGACGTTTTTGTTGAATATCTAACATTGTGGTCAAATTATATCAAAATTTCCCATAATTTCATGTTTCTGGTATATTCTAACTATCATGTTATTTCAACAAAAAAACAAAAAAGCTTTCAAAGCAATATGGATAGCTGCTTGTGTCATAATTATAATTAGTATGGTGCTGGCATACATCCCAGGTATCTTTTACTAAAACTTCCACATTGGACAAAACTGAAGGCTGAAAATTTATTTAACTAGTTATTTAATGCAATTTCAGCCATTTTAAGTATACCCTCTTTGGTTTTATTTACTGCCATAAATCTTGCATTGTGACAAAACACTGAACCTTCCACCCCAGTTACCTTTGTTAACTCTTCCCCACTTTTACCACCCCAAGATTCAGGTAGTTTTTTTCTATTTTCATAAGTAAAAAAATCTTTTGGAACACATTTAATGGACCAATTATTATCAATTCTTTTTTTGTATATCACATATACCGGCTCAGGAAATCCCGATAAAACTTTTTCCCAAGGATACCTTTCGTCTAATTCAATTATTCTCTTATCTACAGCATTATTATAAGCTTCAAGCACAAAAGATTCAGCCTCATTTGTATGAGTTTTAACCAAAATTGCTCTTTTCAGAAACACTTTAGCGTATGAGACCATCTGCATAAAAACCTCATTAATATTTACATCATCCTCTTTCCATGTAGGACTAAAAATATATGTGACAAATCCTGAATCCAAAGGGTATAAGTTAGGCACTTTTGATTCTAAAAACTGAAAGCCATTATCATTTGCATCAATAGGTTGCACTATTGATTCATCTATCTTTCTCGCAATATTTTCATTTACACACAACTTACTTCCAAAGTGTTTCCATACTAACCCAAAAGATGCGTAAGGAATACCATTTTCGCGCTTACCAGCACCCCCTCCTTGGTGATGATCAAATCTATTTATTGTTGGATCATAAACTTCACCCACATCAACAACATAATCTCCTGTTTTAATTATATCCATATCTCTGGAACGTATAACTTCAATATTTTCATCACCAAGTACAAGCATTAAAGTTGCCACGGCAAATATATCATCTGTATGGAATTTAGAACTATGTGTAACTATCTTTATTTTCGACATTTTATATTAATTTTTTTGTAGATTTGAAGTAGATAAAGCTTGCCAACAAAAGATAAGCAAAAATAGTAAATGCCATAAAGGGTATAGTTATGTATCCGTATTCAAACACGTACAATTTTCCACAATCCCCTAATGCTGAGGTGCACGCTAAAACTCCGTCACCGAGGCCAAAATGAGTCATAGAATGGTACAAAGAAACTACCGCACCAAGTATTGATAAGGGTAATAAATATGAAACCATACCCTTATCTTGCTTCCATATTGCCATAAGTAAAAGAAGAGCTTGAGGATATACTAGAATTCTTTGTATCCAACATAGTTCACATGGAGGAAAACCTACTACATTTGAATATACCAAACTTCCCACCAACGCAGAAAATGAAATAAGAAATAAAATATGAAGTATGTATTTATTAACAAATGTAGAAATTTTTTCACTGAAACTTTTGTCAAAAAAATACAATACCATTAACAAAACAAATATAAAGTGTGAAATAAGAGTGAAAGTCGACACAACATTTGTTATGTTTTGTTGAATCATAGAATTTATTGTATTTCTGGAAGTGGGCAGTTTGTCTCTCTAGATAGATCAGAAAGTTCCATATCACCTGTTATTACCTTAGTAGTTGTAGAAACATCGTTAGTAAAATGCCAAGTTGGATATGTTGTAATTCCGACATCCTTACATATTTGTGTTTGACCTTTTGAGTCTGGTGTAGAACACTCTACATAAGGAAGAAGTTTTGCGGATTTACCAAACTTAGATTTTTGTGATTGACAATGTGGACACCAAAAAGCACCGTAAAAAACTGCCCCCTTATCTTTTATACATTGGGCAAAATTATCATAAACACCCGGCTTACCAGGAGTTTTTACTAAATAAACGATTCCTGCTAATAATACAACTGCTATTAAAATGTATCCGTATTTTTTCATATTTTTGTATTTAACTATAGAAAAACTGTACCATAAACAGGCCAAGTATTCCAACAGTCTATTTATTAAGATTTTTCAGGTGTTCTTCGCTATTAATTAAGCCACAGGCTTTATATTTTTTACCTGAACCACACGGACAAGGATCATTTCTACCAACTTTTTCACCACCCACCGTTGATGACGAGATTGAAACTACTTTGCTACTTAAATCCTCTTCCCTAGCTTCTGTTAATTTAACGGTCTCTTTGTAAAAACCTTTTTCATCTTTTATTTGTGGAATAAGTTTAATGATTTCTTCGCCTATAGATCTTTCCATATTCTTAAACAAAGTAAGACCTTCTCGTTTATATTCAACTAGTGGATCTCTTTGTCCGTATGCACGCAAATTAACACTTGAACGCATATAATCCATAACCTCCAAATGCTCAACCCAAAACATATCAGTAGTTTGCAAAATAACTGCCTTTAAGTTTCTAAAATAACTTTCATCCATATTTTGAATCTTATTTTCAACTTGCTCCTTCATTTCCGGAAGCAAACCATCATACAATCCCTGAATGTATCCTTTAACAATCTCTTTATCTCCAAGCAAAATTACTCTTCTTCTACTATACATTATTTTTCTCTGAAAATTCAAAACATCATCAAACTCCAATACATGCTTTCTAGCATCAAAGTTAAATCCTTCTATTTTTTGCTGAGCACTTTCAAGAGACTTGGTTATGAGTCTATTTTCAATAGGCTCATCTTCCTTTATACCAAGTTTACCCATCATGCTTTTTATGGAATCACCACCGAACACTTTCATTAGATGGTCTTCTAGAGATACAAAGAAAACTGTTTCTCCAGGATCTCCCTGTCTTCCAGATCTTCCACGCAACTGATTGTCTATTCTTCTTGCATCATGTCTTTCGGTTCCAAGTACGAATAAACCTCCTAAATCTTTTACTTTTTCATAATCTTCTTTTGTACCTGGATTACCACCAAGCTTAACGTCAACACCTCTACCTGCCATATTTGTAGCAATAGTAACAGCACCCACTCTTCCAGCTTGAGCGATTATTTCCCCTTCCCTGCCGTGGTTTTTTGCATTAAGTATTTCATGAGGTATACCTTCAATTTTAAGATACTCAGAAAGTAATTCATTTTTTTCGATAGAAACAGTACCGATAAGCACAGGCTGGCCCTTCATATGTCTTGTTTTAACTTCCTTACTTAATGCCTTAAATTTACCAGTTTCTGTTTGGAAAATAAGATCGTTATGATCTTTTCTCTGTGATATTTTATTTGTAGGAATAGTAACCACATTTAAACCATACACCTTGTAAAACTCTTCAGAAGAGGTTTCGGCAGTACCTGTCATTCCTGAAAGCTTTTCGTAAAGTCTGAAATAATTCTGGAAGGTAATTGAGGCCATTGTTTTTGACTCCCTTTGAACACTCACCCCTTCTTTTGCCTCTATTGCTTGATGAAGACCTTCTGACCAGCGTCTACCTGGTTGTAGTCTTCCAGTAAATTCATCTACAATAACCACTTCACCATCTTTAACTACATATTCTTTATCTTTATTAAACAAAGCCCTAGCTCTTACTGCTGTTTCAAGATGATGAACATATTTGATTCCTTTCTCTGTATATATATTGTCTATACCCAAAAGCTCTTCAGCTTTTGTAATACCTGAGTCTGTTAGAGATATAGTTTTAAATTTTTCATCTACTGTATAGTGATCTCCTTTTTCTAAATTCTTTGATATCTTAGCAAAAGTATTATATAGATCTTCAGATTCTGTTGTAGCAGAAGAAATAATAAGAGGAGTCCTCGCCTCATCAATTAGGATAGAATCAATTTCATCTACCACGGCGTAGTTTGGAATTCTTTGTCTCAAATTTTGCGCTTCAACTTCAAGATTATCTCTCAAATAATCAAATCCAAATTCATTATTAGTTCCATAAGTAATATCAGCTTCATAAGCCTCTCTTCTAGACACTGGTCTTAAAAATTCGTTAACAATCTTAAAAGAAGCGACCTCATCTCTTTTTTCATCTAATTCTTTGTGTGTTGGATCATACAAAAAAGATTCATTGCTATTTATAACACCCACTGAAACTCCCAAGAAAGAATATATTTCTCCCATCCAAACCGCATCACGTCTTGATAGATAATCATTAACAGTCACCACGTGAACTCCTTTTCCTGTAAGTGAATTTAAGTAAGCGGGTAAAGTTGCTACCAATGTTTTACCTTCTCCAGTTCTCATTTCAGCTATATTACCTCTATGCAAAACAATACCCCCTATCAATTGGACATCAAAGTGTCTTTCCTTTCTACATCTTTTTGAAGCCTCTCTCACCACAGCAAAAGCTTCAGGTAAAATATCATCCAAAGTCTCACCCTCCTTCAATCGGTTTTTAAATTCTAAAGTTTTATCTTTTAACTCAGAGTCTGATAACGAAGAAACAACCTCTTCATTAGAGTTAATTTTATCAACTAAAGGCCTCAATTCCTTTAATATCCTATCTGATTCTGTTCCAAATATCTTATTTAGTATAGACATAATACAAGCACGATTATAACATAAAAAAGCAAAAATCCGCCTAATTGGCGGATTTTTGTAACTTTTGTCAAATTGACTAAAGTTTGAACAAAGACTAAGCTCTCTTCTTTTTAGAAGCTTTCTTCTTCTTTGCTGCTTTTTTCTTTTTTGCTGCCATGATATTTTTTTATTACTTGGTAAGAAGTAATTTAAATTATTTTTTAAAGTTTGCAATGATTAACATTGTCCGACCTGAAATAATTATATTACATAGAAATTTTATTTGTGATTTTTTTTACAAAAAAGTGTGGATAACTAAAAATATTTGGAGTAAAAATTTTTTCAAAATTTTTTTTAATACATACC
>DAORIV010000019.1:0-6552 GCA_035438705.1 Parcubacteria group bacterium | reverse complement strand
CGTTTCCGCAAAAAAATAGACAGTCTTTTAACTTTTTTGTAAACTGAAAAATGAAACAGTACAAAAGAAAGGACAAGCATGCAGGAATCTGTGACGATTCAGACTACCACCGCAAAGACTCTCGTCGGTATGTGGAAGGGCACAATCTCCCAGGATTCTGTGGATCACCTCGTTAGGGTGCTCGAACGCAGAACTGGTGCGCAGATCGTTGCCGAACGTCAGCTCGGTTACGTTTATGTGTATACCTTCGGCAACCTCGAAGATGCACTCAAGCATTTCGAGATGCTGAGTGGAAGCTTCTGCGTCCGCTAGTAAGTCACAAAATCTTCAGCCCCGCCACATTCGTGTGCGGGGCTGTCACGTATATTTTGATATAATGTTTTTATGACATACACAAACAAAACTCAGCCGACAAAAGTTGCACCAAAAAGTTTTTTAGATAAGAATTTCAAAGGCAATCCTAAATTACAGAAAGAAGCTTTAGAGCTAGTAGATTTATATGCAAAAGTAACTGGTTCGGAGTGTGTGATGTGGAATAAAATTTTTGGTTTTGGAAAGTATCATTATTTTGACAGTAAGGGTGGAGAACATGTGCACCTTGTTACTGGTTTTGCTATATCTAGTACAGGGTTCACTCTCTATAATATGATGGGTTGGGAAGCGTACAAGAAAGATATTGAGAAAATAGGTAAGTACAAGCTGTCCGGTAAGTCGTGTCTTGCTATAAAAAGTGTTGAAGATGTTGATCTTAAGGTTTTGAAAATTGTAATAAAGAAATCATTAGCCGATATGAAAAAGAAATATAAAACTGAGAAATAAAATTGACAAAATGTCTTAATATGATATAATAATAAAAGATAGCTCTCAATACTGAGACTATGCTAAAGAGAGGTGTCAGATGGCAATGACCGAACAGCGTCGGATGGAGATCGCCCTCCTCCTCGTCGAGCAGAAGATTCTCGACACGGGGTTGGTGGGTGGTGGGGGTGATCGGCTCAAGCGTGACCTCGGCAACCTCGGTCCGAGGATTGGTGTCTCGACCGATGAGCTCCTGGCGTTCTACGAGACCTTCCTGCCGAAGATCATCGGGAAGACCTTCGGGTACAGTCAGGTCTCACTCGTGACGAAGAAGTAGTCTTTCTGTATTGAGTTGATCCGAGATTAAGGTAGGAGCTTATGCTCCTCTAAACGGGTAAGTGCACCTCCCTCGCAAGAGGTAAGGGCAGAACAAGAACCGTCTCCTCGTCTCGGTTGAAGTGGTATCGCAAGGTGCCACTTTTTTTATGCAAAAATGTTAGAATAAAGCTATGACACCATACAAACACACACAAATAGGGTATCTCATGATCATTGTTTCATTCATAGTTTTTGTACTTTTTGCGTGGATGCAAATCACTGCGCGTGCCGAAGCTCCATCCGTTGACTCTGGAACAAACTTTCTATTCACGGCAATAATGCTGATTGTTTTAGTTATCCTTACTTCATTTGCAACACTTACAGTTTCTATAAAAGATAATTTTCTAAAGGTAAAGTTTGGTTATGGTATTTTTCGTAAAAAATTTTTACTCAGTGATATTGTTTCAGCAACACAGGTTAGAAACCCTTGGTACTGTGGTTGGGGAATAAGATTATGCATATCTCCGTACATGTGGATTTACAATGTTTCTGGATTCCACGCAGTTGAGATTAAAATGAAAAATGGAAAAGTCTATCGCATAGGAACAGACGAACCAGAAAAACTAGAAAGTGCTTTGAAACAAGCTATTGGTTTGAATTAATAAATATATGACAGAAGGGATACCAAAAGTAGAAAGTTTTAATTGGGAAGAAAGCCCATTAGCGGAGGCGTATAGGTTGTTGGGCGCGATTGAGCCTCAAGATCTATACAAAAAATATGTTGCACTAGAGCAAATTGCTTTTACATCTCCCGACAAAATGGTTTTGTGGGATTACGACAATCCGGATTTAGTTCACAATAAAGTTAAAGAAATTTTAGAGAATGCTGATACTAGTAGTATGGATGAGTATGAACTTGAAAGAAGAAAGAGAATACTCTGGTTCTGGTATCATCATGCAATAAGTGCTGCTAGTTGGCATCAAGACAAGGAGAAGATGAAATTTTTTTCAGAAAAGGCAATGGGATATGAGGATGAATCAAATATTTTAACTAGAACAATGTTTTTTCTTCTTCATGACAGGATACAAGATGCAGAAGACTGGGTTAATAATCCAAGTGTTGATTCTGATATTGATATATCAGGTGATATAGAAACTTGTAAGGAAATGATAGAGAATTATAAAGAAACAGGTTGGTTTTTCTAAGTTATAAAGTAATTCATATCTATTCCCGCACATATAGCGTACAATTACCTCATGACAACCAAATTTTTGAAACTCGTTTCTTTCGTTTTTGTAACAGTATTTTTTCTCGTTCCTGTTTTTGTTTCCGCACACCAGCCTCGCATAACAGAAAGCAGACAGACTGAAGTCCCAGATCCAGAAATCTCCAAAGCGTACTACGGCAAACTTACAGGCGTGCCAGACGTGTACACCATTACTTCGGCAGTTCCATTCAACCTATATGTTGGACTTCTAGTTCCTGACATAGAGGGACAAAAGACAGATGTATCCGCAATAGTTTTCTTTAACGGCGAGCAAATAGCGGTGCTAGACGGCTCAAGTCTAACTTGGGAAAAAATGTTCGAAAAGTTTGGCCACGACAACTACCTCAAGGGTCCAGAGTACAAAGTGAATGCAGGACCGGGCGAGTATCAGATAGGAGTTTTCAGCACTACAAACGACAGCAAATATTCACTAGCAATAGGTGAAGTAGAAGCTTTTGATATGAAAGAAGGAATAAACGCAGTAAAACTTATCCCGCAACTTAAAAAGAATTTCTTCAACAAATCTCCAATAGATTTTATTCTTTCACCATTTGGATGGGGAAGTATTGTCGCAATGTATCTACTCGCATTTATTTTCGGATTCGCTTATAGATTTATTTTGAAAAAATATGCCAAGGGCACTGTGCGAGGTGTAGAAAGTAACATCGGCAAACCTGACAGACTTTTGCTTTTCGCTATTGGTGTCGCTCTGCTCCTATGGGCAATCACTACCTCTTGGAGCTTTATACTATTATTCTTCTCTGGTTTTGCATTTTTCGAGGCAATATTCTCATGGTGTGGTTTCTATGCTGCGATAGGGAGAAACACTTGCCCTATAGAGAAAATATGTTCTTGTTTTAGATATCCACATTCTAAATAGACAGGTGAACGATAGTTCACTTATAATATAACTATATAAAATAATTTCAAAAAAAGTATGCCAATTTTTAATGATTTAGACTTAAATAAATGGAAAGAAACTGAAGTTATTACAGATAGTTTATGGTTGATGCCAAAAAGAGATAGCAGTGGTAAACATGACGGTTTTTATCACGGAAATTTTATTCCTCAAATACCTAAACAGTTGATATTAAGGTATACAAGAAAAGGTGATGTGATTCTGGATCCATTTGTTGGGAGTGGCACTAGTGCATACGTTGCAGAGGAGTTATCTAGAAATTTTATTGGCATTGATATTAAGTCTGATATGGTTGAACATGTAAGATCTAAGGTTGATAATAAAAAATATTTTTCAGAAATAATTCAAGGAGATAGTGCTGACGTAAATACATTTCTTAAGGTTTCGGAGGTTTTATACAAAAATACTAAAAGTAATGCGCAATTGGTAATTTTGCACCCACCATATGCAGATATTGTAAAGTTTAGTGAAGACAAAAACGACCTATCAAACGCAGAATCTATTGACGAATTTCTTAGAAAATTCTCTGATGTAGTAAAAAACAGTATAAAAGTTTTAGAAAAAAATAGGTATCTTGCTGTGGTAATTGGAGACAAGTACTCTAGGGGTGAGTGGGTTCCACTTGGTTTTTACTGTATGAGTGAAGTTCAAAAATTAGGACTTACATTAAAAAGTATTATAATAAAGGATGTGCAAGGTAATAGAGCAAAGCAAAATAAAGAGGGTATATGGAAGTATAGAGCCTTATCAAGTGATTATTACATTTTTAAGCACGAGTATGTATTAGTTTTTAAATATTAAATATGGCAATTGTAAATATTAGAGATTCAAATTTTATAAAACTCAAGTCACTTAAGAAGGAACACCTTAAGAATTTTTGTAGTGAATATAATATCAGATTTTTTTCTAACATATCAGATACAATATCTGAGATTTTAAATGAATTTGATAATAATAAAATATCAACAAAAAACATAAATTCTTATATTAGAAAGTTATATAAAACTATTAGAGATGACAATTTCAGAACTACTGGGGCAACACATGAAGAAATTGTAAATGAATTAAATAAAATTGATGAGCATATTTGGGGTATGGTTCAGGGTGATGTTGACAGTCATATTCAAAGTAATTACGTTAGAAAATTTTATAAATATAATGAGGTTGTAAATGCAATTAGAAAGGGTTTATATTTAAGTATAGAATCATATGCTTTATCTAGCTGGTATAATCATTGGAGTACGGTTTTTTTAGAAGATTTGATAAATGAAAATGAAAATGTTGTTCCAATAATTAAGAAAGTTAAGGGAGTCGATATAATATGGAATGAACAACCTGTGGACATAAAAGTTACTAATTTACCAAAAGAGTGGTTTGTTGATGGACATGATATTGATTTTGCCTTAAAAAATCCAAATTTGGTTTGCAAGTATATGTATGAACTTCAGGGCAGCCAAAGGTTTGGAGATGATAATCGTTTGTTCATAATTATTTATGATACTAAAAATCCAAAAGAAAGTTGGAAAATTAAGCGAGATTATAATTTAATAAAGTCTAAAATTAATGAATTTTTTAATCAAAAAACGAATCTCGATGCTATAAACTTTCAATATGGTTCAAAACAATACTTGGCTCATTCTAAGGTGATGTTTGTTATAAAATAATATAAATGAATTACATCGGAAGTAAATTGTCATTATTGGATTTTATTGAAGATTCAATAAATAAAGTGGTGGACAGGAAGGCCAAAACTTTCAGTGATCTTTTTGCTGGAACTGGTGCAGTTGGCACTCACTTTAAAAAATTAGGCTACAAGGTAATATCGAATGATATTCAATATTATAGCTTTGTTTTGAACAAGCATTACATAGGAAATCATAAAAACTTAAAATTTGAAAAACTAGTCAAGACATTGCCCGAGTTGAATGGGATTAAAATTGGTGATAGAGAAAATTACGTTTGTAATTACCTGTCAAATTTAAGAGGTGTTAGGGGATTCATTTATAAAAATTATTGTTTGGGTGGAACTAAGAAAAAGAAGTATCCAAGGCAATATTTCTCTGACTCTAATGGTATGAAGTGTGATGCTATTAGATTAGAGATTGAAAAATGGAGAAAAAATGAGTTGATTAATGAAAATGAATTTTATTTTTTACTAACTTCACTTTTGGAAACAATCGATAAAAGAGCCAACACAGCTTCAGTTTACGGTGCATTTTTGAAGCAATTAAAAAAAACTGCCCAAAAATCTTTTGTTTTGTTTCCAGCTGAGTTAGTAGTAAATCACCAAGATCATGAAGTTTTTAATTTAGACGTAAATAAATTAATTAATAAAATCAAGGGAGATATTTTATATCTAGATCCCCCATATAACCAGCGTCAGTATTCAACTAACTACCATGTCCTTGAAACTATTGCCAGGTACGATTATCCAAAAGTCTATGGTGTAACTGGTCTAAGAAATTATCAAGATCAAAAATCTTTTTATTGTTCAAGTGGCGAGGTGAAAAAAGCGTTTGAAGATTTAATTTTAAATGCTAATTATAAATACATTTTCTTAAGTTATAACAACGAAGGACTTATGTCACATGATGATATTAAGGAAATAATGAGTAAAAGGGGAAAGTATGGTTATTTTAAAAAAGAATACGGAAGATTTAAAGCAGATAGTGATAGAAATAGGGTGTATTCAAATAAAAAAACGTTTGAGTATTTGCACTATGTAATTTGTGATTAATTAAAATTATTCAACAAATATTTCTAGTAAAAACAGGGTAATTTTTCATATGGATGGGGATGCTTTTTTTGTCGGATGCGAAGTCGCAAAAAATCCGAAACTAAAAGGACTTCCAGTTGTGACCGGGCAGGAGCGTGGGATTGTTTCTGCACTTTCATACGAAGCCAAAGCTCTCGGCATAACACGAGGTATGCCTATTTATCGTGTGAAAAAAGATTTTCCAAAAGTTTTGGTTTTGCCGGGCGACTACGCATCATACGTAATGTATTCAGAAAAAATGTTTGATATCGTGCGCAGGTATGCGGACGACGTTGAGGAATACAGTATAGACGAATGTTTTGCAGATCTAACTGGACTAGATAAGCCACTCTATATGTCATACAAGCAAATCGCCGAGCGAATAAAAAAAGAAGTAAACGAAGAGCTGGGTGTTTCTGTATCTATTGGTCTCGCACCCACAAAAGTTTTGGCAAAAGTTGCATCCAAGTGGGTTAAACCAAACGGACTAACAG
>DAORIV010000018.1:0-7669 GCA_035438705.1 Parcubacteria group bacterium | reverse complement strand
AAAAACTGAAACAGTAACTGCTACCCATTCATTTTTGCTTAATTTTTTCATATTTAAAAACTTATTGTTTGTATGATTTATAGTATATACTGTATACAATGAAAAGCAAAAGCTCTCCTACAGAAAAAGATTCTTACCCGATGAGAATAAATAAATATTTGGCGCACAAGGGTGTTGCGACACGAAAAGGTGTTGATGAATTAATATTGAGTAAAAAAGTATTAATAAACGGAAAAGTTGCTGTACTTGGTGACAAAGTTTTGGAAACTGATGAAGTTTATGTTAGAGGGGTTCATAAAAAGAATGATTATATTTATCTTGCATACAACAAGCCTAAGGGCATAGTTAGTACAAATCCTCAAGGAGATGAAAAAGGTATAATTGAAAGTATCAACTCAAAAGAAATTTTAAAATATGGAAATATTTTTCCAGTAGGGCGAATAGACAAAGAGTCACACGGTCTTATGATACTAACAAACGATGGTAGGGTTACTGATAGACTTTTAAATCCAAAATACAGCCATGAGAAAGAATATATAGTTCAAGTAGACAGAAAGTTTAGTCCTGCTTTTATAAAGCACATGCAGGACGGTGTGGATATTGGTGACGGAGTCACAAAAAAAGCAAAAGTAAAAAAAGTGAAAGATAATATTTTTAATATTGTGTTAACCGAAGGTAAAAACAGGCAAATAAGACGCATGACAGAAAAACTAGGTTACACTGTAAGAGACTTACAGCGAACTAGGATTCAGAACATTAAACTAGGTAAAATACCCAAGGGAAGTTTCGAAGAAATATCTGGTGCCGCGAAAGAGGAT
This sequence comes from Parcubacteria group bacterium, assembly GCA_035438705.1. GTDB lineage: Bacteria > Patescibacteriota > Minisyncoccia > Phycocordibacterales > DATDWN01 > C7867-006. The sequence continues at coordinate 6,851 of DAORIV010000018.1, read as the reverse complement.
TTCCTAAAAAGTATTGGATTATAGCCTTATAACTTGCCACAAAACTCGAGCTTAAGTACAATAGTGTAATGAATAAAGCAATAATAAATACACCACCGAAACAATCACCAGTTGAAATACTTACAAGACAAGAACTTCATGACACAGCAGTAGAAAGAGTCCATCTTATCGCTGAAGAATTTACAAATGCTTTTAATTTTCTTAAAAAATATCCGAAATCTGTAACATTTTTCGGAGGTACACACTTTAAAGAAGACGCCCCAGAATACCAGAAAGCTAGATCAGTTTCAGCAAGAATATCTAAGGATTTGAATTACTCTATAGTAACCGGAGGAGGTCCTGGTATTATGGAAGCTGCAAACAGAGGTGCATATGAAAATGGAGGTGCATCAATTGGTCTTACTATTGAATTATCTAACCATCAAGTAAAAAATGAATATCTGACTGATAACTTAGATTTCTATTACTTTTTCAGTAGAAAGGTTTGCCTATCATTTTCAGCTGAAGCTTACATATTCTTTCCAGGTGGTTTTGGCACACTGGATGAGTTTTATGAAATCGTTACTTTAGTTCAGACAAAAAAGATTGAAAAAGTTCCAATCATATTGGTAGGTTCTGACTTTTGGAAACCTCTTCATATTCTTATGCAAGAACAAATGTTAAAAAGAGGCACCGTAGACCCAGAGGATCTAGAGCTATACTGTATTGAAGATGATGAAGACAAAATTGTTGAAATAATCAAAAACTCGCCAGTTAGAAATGGTATTCAATTCAACCATAACCACGATCACAAAGAAGTTTAACTATTTTTGAATCTCTTTCTTTATTTCCTTAAATTCGTTTTCGATTTCTACTAGTCTTTCTCTAGACAACTTAATTAGCTCAGCTCCTTCTTTTACATTTTCTAAACCTTTTTCAACATCTAATTCAGATTGATTTTCAAACCATTCTACAATCCCTGCTAGTTTTTTTAGTGTCTCATTTAGATTTACTTTGTTTTCTGTCTTTTTTGTTGCCATATGTCTATTTTATTATTGTGTGTATTATACCGTCTGTTAAGGTTATATCCAAATCATCCCCTCTTGAAACATCCTTTTTGCTTTTAACAATTTTGCCTCCACTTCTAACAATACTGTATCCATGTTTCAAAAGTCTTTCTGGGTTAGAAAGTTCAATAACTTTTTCTGAGTTGTTCAATAACTCATCTAAGCTATCCAAAACACTTTGAAAACCTACTAACATATCTTTGGTGTAACTAGATACGGTATCTGAATATCTAGTAATAGTATTTTCAATTCTGTCTACAGCTCGAAGTAAGGTGTCTTCAGCTTTCTTAAATACGTCCATAAGTTGACTAAAACTTGAAAGAATTTTTTCTTGATATAAATTAACTTTGTGCAGTGCTTCTATCCAAGAATAGTTCAAAAGATTTGCGACGGCAGTGGGTGTTGAAACATTTTTATCTGATAGCATACTAAGCAAAGGCAAATCTTTATCGTGCCCTATGCCAGTCAAAACAGGCACAGGAAAGGTAGAAACTGCTCTTATCAATGCTTCATTGTTAAATGCTTGAAATGACTCGAGAGAACCTCCACCACGCATAATTACTAAGACATCTAAATCTTTATCTCTAAGTGTTTCAACTGCTGAAAGTAAATCTGGTGTAGCTTCCGCGCCCTCTACCTTAGAATCTACAAATAATATTTCATATCCAAACTTGCCAATGTTAGTAAGGAAGTCGTTGATCACTGCCCCACTTTTTGAAGTGATAACTCCAATTTTATGTGGATACTGTGGTAAGGGTCTTTTTCTATCTTCAGAAAACAGGCCTTCAAGTTCAAGTTTTTTCTTAAGTTTTTCATATGCTACTTGCAAAGCTCCTTCACCTACCAATTCGGCAACCTCAACTTGTGCACTGAGCTTGCCCCAAGGCTTATAAATATTTGGTACAACTGTAGCTAATATTTCAGTACCGTTTTGTATTACCTTTCCGTATATATCATATTTACTTTTCCACAACACACAATCAATTTTACTTCTATCCACCTTATCAAGTAGAGAAAAATACAGGTGTCCACTTTGATGCAACTGCATGCCAGATACTTCACCTAGTATTTTTGCTTTTTCTTCTTTAAGAGTAGTATTTAATTTGTCTAAATACTGGCTGACTGTTACGTGTTCTTTATTCATACTGTGACTTCAATATATTCTTTAATTTATTTTTATCTAGTTTAAATTCTTGTATACCTAGAACATATGGGCCAACTTGATACTGTCCAAAAATAAAAACAATTTGATCATTTGTAATATACCATGCTCTATAATTTTCATAATCTGGGCTTGTTCCATCGTCTATCATCTTTGGGTTCTTATATTCTCCTAGATTCATGTAAAAATAATCTCTGGCTAGAGGAGAAATTATACTTAAATAGTTATTCTCAAAAACGTCACTTTCTTTAAGAAGTTTTCCATTTCTGTCATAGGTAAAAGTATACACACCTGTTCCGCCATGAGCACCTCCAGTATATTGATAAACATAAAGTATGTAAGTGATTGTATTATCTGAACTTGCAATTTTCGTATTTACTATAGTTTCATAAAGATTATCTGAAGTAATATACATTTCCTCGGCCTCTTTTTCTGTTAAGCCACCATAAGCTTTCTCAAAATCATTTTTAATATCACGAACTGTTAAATATATATCGCTTAATTCAGTTTCAGATGATTTAGGATAATTTAATGCAATACTTGTATAAGTTGTGGATGAATACTCTGAAATTATTTCATTTGGCTTAAGAAAATCAGAAACAGTTGGAGTAGATGTTGCCACCTCGGCTTTTGAATTTGTTTTGTATTTCTGCCCTATTAACAAAAGTCCTGCGATTAATAATAAACTGATGATCAAAACTAATAGTTCTTTTTTCATTATATTATTCTACCATAACGGAAAAAGCACGCTCGGATTGGCGAGATGCCTTTTCCTTGCGTGCTTGTCTGGTTAGCCCAGAACCTTCTTCTTGAGCTCCTCGAATGCCATGAGATCATGCTCGCACGGCCAGCCTTCTTCGGCGTGCTCGACACAACCGCATGGCGCCAAGCCACACGGGTTGACCCACAGTGCGAAGCTGTGCTTGTGCACCAGGTAACCCCTGTCAGTGAAGTCGGTTTCCCTGACTTCACAGCCGTTGGCGATGAAGTGAGACTGGAGCCTTGCCGGTGCGTTCTTGCGTTCGAACGCACCGATATACTGCCAACCCTTCGCCAACATCACCGAGTGCTGGTCCAGATCCTGAGTTGATGCCATCTCATACCTCCTTTTCACATTATACAACAGAAAATACCAGAAAGTCAAGCATTATTTTGTGATTTAGTAAACCATTGGAGAGAGTGAACGGTCTCAAAAATGTGTGTGTGGAGGAATTTACTCGATAAAGGTAAAAGCCTTACCTTTCTTACCCGCTCTACCTGTTCTACCTATTCTATGTACATAGTCTTCGTAAGTAGCTGGTAAATCAAAGTTAATAACATGAGATACCCCACTTATATCGAGCCCCCTAGCAGCCACATCTGTTGCAACTAGAATTTGAGTTTTACCATCTTTAAATGTTTTTAAAGCTCTTTGTCGCGCTACCTGATTTTTATCTCCATGAATAGATTCTGCCTTAAAACCTCTATCCTTTAGAAGGTTTGCAAGTTTTTCTACACCATGTTTTGTTCTGCCAAAAATAACAACCTTATCGAAGTCAGGCTTTATCAGCATGCTATGAAGTACATCTAATTTATTTTCTCCACGATTTATTCTAACAACATCTTGATCTACATTTTTAGATGTGTCTCCTGTTTTCACAGATATTGACACTGGATTTTTTAGAAAATCTTTTATCAAACTTTCTATTTCAGGAGAAAGTGTTGCTGAAAAGAAAAGCGTGTGTCTATCTTTTGGCATTTGAGCCATCATAAACTTCATATCATTTATGAACCCCATATCAAGCATTCTATCTGCTTCATCCAATACCACTGTTTTAAAATATGAAAGATTAAGAACCTTTCTTTCAATTAAATCCTTTATTCTACCGGGTGTTCCGATTACAAATTCATTTCTATATCTTAAATTTCTAATTTGAGTTCCAATAGGAGCTCCTCCCACACACACTGTAGAGTAAAGTCGCATTCCACCTATAAAACCTTGTAGTTCTTCTTGAATTTGTAATGCTAGTTCACGAGTGGGTACCACAATAAGTATATTTTCCTTGTCATTACTTAAAACTTTATGAATGAGTGGTATCAAAAATGCAGCAGTTTTACCAGTACCTGTATTAGCTATACCAACAACATCCTGACCTTTTAATACATGTGGAATTGCTCTATCTTGGATAGGTGTTGGATCTACATAGCCTTTTGCAATTATGTTTGCTTTTAATCTCTCATCTACTTGAAAATCACTGAACTTATGTTCAGGCACAAAAACTTTTACTTCTTCTGTTATAACTGCCTTATTTACAAATTTGGAAGGGTGTATAAATTGGCCCATTCCTTTCCTTCTTGGTGCTGATCGCCCACCAGCTCTAAAAGTTGATGTATTACGTCTTGGATTTCCTTGGGATGACGCCCCACGAAAACCAGTCCGTCTGAAAACTCTACGGGTTCCCCCGCCACTAATATTTCTTTCCATTTATTTAATTATTGAGATGTATTAAAGAACTTATTCTTTTAATATGTTTGTTTAAATTCTTATCTCGTCAGTTCAAAATGGAAGCTATGCTTGCCAACAATTAGATGTAATTTCTAAAGAAACTAGTGAGAATAACTCAATGCAACCATTATGTACTATTTAGCATATTTTGTCAATTATGATACGATAAACAAATGCAAAATATTGAAGATACTATTTGGGATGTTGTGGTTATTGGTGGTGGAGCATCAGGAATGATGTCTGCCGTTACTGCAAGTGAATTGGGTAAAAAAGTTTTACTTATAGAAAAAAATGATACTCTTGGTAAAAAACTTCTAATAACTGGTGGTGGTAGATGTAATATCACCAACAGTGAACCAAATGTGCGTAAATTTCTCTCAAAATACAAAGACTCTGATAAATTTCTTTTTTCAGCATTCTCACAGTTTGCTGTAGAAGATACAATAAACTTTTTTAAAACTCGGGGAGTGGAAACAAAAGTGGAGGCATTGGGTCGCGTCTTCCCAACTACAAACTCTGCAAAAACAGTATGGGAGGCTTTAGTAAAAGGATTAAACAAAGTAACAATTCTCTCTTCTTCTCCTGTTATAAGTCTAAACAAAAATGAAAATAAAATAGAAAGTATAACTTTGAAAAATAACAAAGTTATCAAAGGAAAATCCTTTATACTTTCAACTGGTGGAAAGTCTCACCCTGAAACAGGATCAACTGGTGATGGATTTAAGTGGTTAAATGATCTTGGTCATAAAGTTTCTGAACCAACTGCATCACTTGTGCCAATGAAAATTAAAAACGAGTGGGTAAAAAAACTTCAAGGTGTTTCAGTAGATGATGTCAAAATCACAGTTCTACAAAATAACGAGAAGCAAGAACAAAAACGAGGCAAAATCCTTTTCACACACTTTGGTGTGTCGGGGCCAACTATTCTAAATCTAGCCAACGAAGTAGGAGAACTTTTAAAATATGGAGATGTGTTTCTTTCAATTGATTTACTTCCAACACTTGATCATGGGGAGCTTAATCAAAAACTTCAAGAAACAATAAGTGAAAATATTAATAAAAAGTTCAAAAATATTTTGGATAATTTGTTACCAAGTGCTATTGCAAATATGATTGTTGAACTTTCTAAAATTGATCCTGATAAAAAAAGTAACAGTATTACTCGTGAGGAAAGATTAAGTTTAATTGAATTGATTAAAAACCTAAAAATCGAAGTGGATAGTTTACTTGGTGAAGACAAAGCCATAGTAACGTCTGGAGGTGTTTCTTTAGAAGAAGTGGATTTTAAAACCATGTCATCGAAACTTTACACCAACCTCTATCTTACTGGAGATATTTTAGATATAGACAGACCGAGTGGTGGATATAGTTTACAACTTTGCTGGACCACAGGATTTATCGCAGGAAAAACTGCTTAAGTCATTCTTACTTTTCTAAGCTCAAGCAATAATTCTTCATAGTTTGGTAAGGTTTCTCCAACTAAATTCCAGAACTTCTGAGAATGATTGAACTGTCTCAAATGACACAACTCATGCACGATAATATAATCCACTAGATGTATTGGGAGTGTGACAATCCTAAAATTAAAATTTAAGTTACCAAGACTTGAACAACTTCCCCACCTACTTCTTTGGTTTCTAATTGATACTCTATTGTATTTAAATTTGTAGTGTTTGTTCCAATATTCCAATCGTTCTTTCACCAAAACCCTAGCTTTTTCTTTCAACTCCAAATATTCCTTTTGTCCTGTCTTCCTTCTCCTCACCCGAACTCTCCTAAAATAGAATTTTAAAATCTTCCGCATTTATATAAAGTTACCACAAAATCTTTGAACTCTAACGTTTCCGTAACACATACATTCTTTTGAGACTGCGGAAAGCTCTAAGCTTGGCTCCGTCAAGAGACTCCCATTCTTGACGGTTAGAGCTTGAGCATAAGTGAGCTCTCCGCTGGAAGAGAGTGAACGGTCTCAAAAAATGTATGTGTGGAGGAATTTATTTATCTAAAGCCAACGTCTCATCAATTCGTATCTGTGCAACAAACTCTGGCACGTGAGAAACAAGTATCATAGCTCCCTCATATTCATCTAATGCTTTTGCAATAACAGGAAGATGTCTAAAGTTTATATGGTTCGTTGGCTCATCTAGTATAAGTAGAC
>DAORIV010000017.1:7351-9488 GCA_035438705.1 Parcubacteria group bacterium | reverse complement strand
AATATGAATTTTCAAATTAAAAGAGATTTTCCACCAGCTGGCGATCAACCAAAAGCTATCAAAAGTTTGGTGGACGGTGTTAAAAAGGGTCTGAGGCATCAGACTCTTTTGGGTGTGACTGGTTCTGGTAAAACATATACAGTCGCTAATGTTATACAAGAAGTTAATAAACCAACTTTGGTTATTGCCCATAACAAAACACTTGCTGCTCAACTAGCTCAGGAATATAAAGAATTTTTCCCAAACAATGCTGTGCATTATTTTGTTTCTTATTATGACTATTATCAACCTGAAGCATACATGCCAGTATCTGATACGTATATTGAAAAAGAGGCGATGATAAATGAAGAAATTGAAAGATTGAGGCATGCATCAACTCAGGCTCTGTTAACTCGGAAAGATGTAATCGTGGTGGCATCAGTATCCTGTATATATGGTTTGGGATCACCTTTAGAATATGAAAAAGTTAACCTAAAAGTTAAAAAAGATGAACCAATATCAAGAGCTGATTTTATTAGAAAGTTAATTGATATACATTTTGAACGCACAACTGCGGACCTAACTCCAGGTATGTTTCGAGCAATAGGAAATATGATAGAAATAATGCCGGTTTCTGAGAAAGTAATATATAGAATTGAAATAATTGAAAATAAAATAAATGAAATACTACAAATAGATAGTATTACTCGTGAGATTATAAATGAAGTTGAGGTTTTTTTCTTATTTCCTGCAAAACATTTTATTTCTACACCTGAACAAAGTGAGAATGCTTTCAAAACCATCAAAGCAGAACTTACAAAAAGACTAAAAGAATTAGAAAAAGAAGGTAAGAATCTTGAAGCAGAAAGATTAAAAAGGCGAACTACATATGATCTGGCTCTAATAAAAGAAATGGGCTACTGTAATGGAATTGAAAACTACTCAAGACATTTTTCAGGCAAAAAAGAAGGTGAAGCTCCAGACACACTGCTATCATATTTTCCACACGACAAAGATGGTAATCCAGATTTTCTGACTGTTATCGATGAGTCACATGTATCTGTGCCACAACTGGGTGCAATGTATGCAGGTGATGCATCAAGAAAACAATCATTAGTTGATTTTGGTTTTAGATTACCAAGTTGTAAAGATAATAGACCACTTAAATTTAATGAATTTGAAGAAAGAGTGGGGCAAGTAATATACACCTCAGCAACTCCAGGTGAATATGAGAAAAACAATAGTGAGCAAACTGTCGAACAAGTTATACGTCCAACGGGCCTTATTGATCCTGTTGTGGACGTTAAACCAATTGTTGAAAAAGGTACTTACAAGGGACAAATTAAAGATTTTATAGTTGAAGCAGAGAAAGCTATTAAAGCGGGTGGAAGAGTTATAGCTACTACACTGACTAAAAAAATGGCGGAGGATTTATCAGAGTATTTGAAAGAAAAAAATATTCGAGCAGAGTATTTACACAGTGATATAAAAACTATTCAAAGAATTGAAATTCTTACTTCACTAAGAAAGGGTGAGTTCGATGTACTTGTTGGAGTTAATTTGCTCAGAGAGGGTCTGGATTTACCTGAGGTAACACTTATAGGAATACTTGATGCAGACAAAGAAGGTTTTTTGCGCTCAGAAACATCACTAATACAGATTATTGGACGTGCAGCTAGAAATTCTGATGGAAGAGTTATACTTTATGCCGATAATATTACAGGTTCTATGCAGAGGGCTATGCAAGAGACTGAAAGAAGAAGAAATTTGCAAATTGAATACAATAAAAAAAATAATATTACTCCAAAAACAATTATTAAAAAGATTCAGGACATAACTGAGCAAATGAAGACGGAGCACAGAAAAACTGTCGATGGTCTACTTCAGTTGGATAAAAAAATGTTGGATAAAGATCCAGAAAAATTGATAAAACAGAAAGAAAAACAAATGGAGGGTAGTGTAAAAATACTAGATTTTGAAACAGCTGCAATACTACGAGATGAAATACTCGAGCTACAAAAAATATTAGAAAAGAAAGTGAAAGAGGAAAAGAAGTCAAAAGTTAAAAATCATAGAAATAAGGACTTGCTAATGTAGCATAAATGTTTTATTGTATTGAAGGGAGAGAGTCAAATGACTTACGAAGGTTTTATTTACG
>DAORIV010000017.1:0-7251 GCA_035438705.1 Parcubacteria group bacterium | reverse complement strand
ATATATATGAAACAAAAAAATCAACAAAATAATAATGATGTTATAGTAGTTCGTGGCGCAAGAACTCACAACCTTAAAAATATCACTGTAGAAATGCCAAGAAATAAAATGGTGGTTTTCACAGGTCTTTCTGGTTCAGGAAAATCTTCTCTCGCTTTTGATACCATTTTTGCTGAAGGACAACGAAAATACGTTGAGTCTCTTTCTTCATATGCTAGACAGTTCCTAAGGCAGATGCAGAAGCCAGATGTAGATGAAATACGTGGGCTTTCTCCAGCCATTTCCATTGATCAAAAATCTCGATCAAATAATCCACGTTCTACCGTGGCAACTATTACAGAAATATATGACTACTTGCGTATCATGTATTCTCGTGTAGGGCATCCACATTGTTTAGTTTGTGGTACAGAAATAAGCAAACTTTCAAATGATGAAATTAAAAATTTTATCCTAGACAAAATAAAAAGTGTAAAACCTGATCCTAAAACAAAAATACCACTACCATATAACATTGAAATATATGCACCTGTTGTAAAGGGTAGAAAGGGTGAATATTATCAACTTTTATATGACTTACTTGGAAAAGGTTTTTCACATGTACTAATTGATGGAGAGAAAAAATCTCTTCGTGACAGAATTGAGCTTTCGAAAACAGTTAGACATAGTATAGATGTTTTAGTAGATACTATCTCACTAGTTGATTTTAAATCTGATCCAAAAGGTGGTGAAGAAAGATTATCAGAAGATTTAGAAAGAGCTTTGCATGAGTCAGATGGCCAAGTAAAAATTCTTTTTAGAGATATGGCTAAAGAAAAGCAAAAGGATTACAAACCCGAGGAGTTTTTCATGTCTTCAAAACTTTCTTGTCCAAAAGATGGATATTCATATCCTGAGGTAGAACCAAGACTTTTTTCATTTAACTCTCCATATGGTGCTTGTCCTGAGTGTAATGGTTTAGGTACGAAACATTTTTTCGGTTCCGAGCCATGTCCTAAATGCAAGGGTGCGAGACTGAGAGAAGAAGCTTTGCATGTTTTGATTGGTGATAAAAACATAGTGGATTTTGTTGGTATGTCAATCAAAGATGCATATGATTTTTTATCTAAAGTAAAATTATCTGAAAGAGAAAAAAGTATTTCAAGTGTGGTTGTTAAGGAGATAGAGTCACGTTTACTTTTTATGTTGAACGTTGGTATAGAGTACTTATCACTAGATAGACGTGCTCATACACTGTCTGGAGGAGAAGCACAAAGAATTCGTCTTGCATCACAACTTGGCTCTGGTTTAGTTGGTGCATTGTATGTACTAGATGAGCCAACAATAGGTCTTCATAGTAGAGACAATGACAGACTAATTAATACATTACTTGATTTAAAGAATCTAGGAAATACTATTTTAGTTGTAGAGCATGATGAAGATACTATCTTTGCATCTGACTATATTGTAGATATTGGGCCAGGGGCTGGCATTCACGGAGGGGATGTGGTTGTGGCAGATTATCTAGAACCTCTTTTAACTTCAAAGAAAAATGATTCTAAGTCTGTAACTTTAGATTATTTACGTGGAGATAAAATAATTGAACTTCCAGAAAAAAGAAGAGACGAACAAAAAGGAAGTATTCAAATACGAGGAGGCAAAGTGTTTAATATTAAAAACTTAAATGTTGATATTCCACTTGGTAGGTTTATTTGTGTAACCGGAGTTTCTGGGTCAGGTAAATCATCTTTTGTTTATGAAATTCTACATAAGAATCTTCAAGTAAGACTTGAGAGAAAGTTTAGAAATGCAAATACATATAATTGTAAGTCTTTTATTGGTACTGAGTATTTAGGCAGAACGATACTTATCGATCAATCTCCAATTGGTAGAACTCCACGAAGTAATCCAGCAACGTATACTGGAGCCTGGACTTTTATACGTGATTTGTTCGCTGAAACTTCAGAAGCTCGTGCAAGAGGTTGGAGAAGTAATAGATTTTCTTTCAATGTTAAAGGTGGAAGATGTGAGACTTGTCAGGGTAACGGTATGATAGAAGTTGAAATGCACTTTTTACCGACTGTATATGTGCCTTGTGATGTCTGTAAGGGTAAAAGGTTTATGAAAGAAACTCTAGAAGTAAAGTATAAAAAGAAAAGTATTCATGATGTTTTAAAAATGACTATTGAAGAAGCTTTAACTTTTTTTGAGGATATTCCTGCTGTATATGACAGACTAAAATGTTTAGATGATGTAGGGCTGGGTTATTTAGAGTTGGGACAATCAGCAACAACACTTTCCGGAGGTGAAGCACAAAGAGTAAAAATATCTTCAGAGTTATACAAACCACATATACAAAAAACTATTTATCTTTTAGATGAACCTACAATTGGTTTGCATTATGAAGATGTTAGAAAGTTGATAGAAATTCTACAGAAACTTGTAAACAAAGGAAATACTGTTTTGGTTATTGAACACAATATGGATGTAATTAAGTCTGCAGATTATCTGTTAGATATTGGTCCAGAGGGTGGTATAGGAGGTGGGGAACTTATTGCAAAAGGTACACCAGAGGAGGTTGCAAATAATGAAAAATCTCACACAGGAAAATACTTAAAAAAGGCATTAAAGCAATACAAGGCATATCGGAAGATATAAAAAACGGCACTTGGGGGCAAAAGTGCCCCCAGTCCGTTGTTTAGTTGCCAGTATTTTCATCCGGCAAGTTGGTGTAGAAGCTTCTAACTTTTCTGATGAACCATACTGTCACAATTCCGAATACCAACCCTGAGATGCCGATGTCTAACCATACAGGCATATGTACGACCTCCAAAAATAATGGTACATTACATAATGTAAATGTCAATGATTGATAAAGTAAAGAAAGTTATAAAAAATTTACCAGACTCACCCGGTGTGTATCTTTTTAAACTTGGGAATAAAATTTTATATATCGGAAAAGCTACTTCACTAAAAGATAGAGTTAGAAGTTATTTTAACAAAGAGATTGTAAATACAAGATCACCATTGGTTTATAAAATGTTACAAAAGTTTGATAATTTAGAGCACATAAAAACAGACTCAGTATTAGAAGCTTTGGTTCTAGAAGCCCACTTAATAAAAAAACATCAACCAGAAGCAAACATAAAAGAAAAAGATAATAAAAGTTTTAATTTTGTAGTGATAACGAAAGAGGATTTTCCTAGAGTTTTAGTCTTAAGAGGAAGGGATCTATTAAATAATCACTATTTAGATGAAAATAAATTTAAAGTTAAATATTCTTTTGGTCCATTTCCAAACGGTACGCAATTAAAAGATGCTCTAAAAATTGTTCGTAAGATGTTTCCATATAGAGATAAGTGTGAACGATTGTCAGGCAAGCCTTGTTTTAACAGACAGATAGGACTTTGTCCGGGTGTGTGTACTGGAGAAATAACAAAGGAAAGTTACGCAAAACAAATTGAAAATATAAAACTATTTTTTGAAGGAAATAAAAAACAAATATTGAAAAACCTTGAGAAACAAATGAAAGGTTTCGCGAAAGAAAAAAAATTTGAAGAAGCAAACATTGCTAAACATACATTATTTACCCTAAACCATATTCAGGATGTATCTTTAATAAAAGAGGAAAAATTAATAAGTGGAGATTCTAATTTTAGAGTAGAAAGTTATGATATTGCTCACATGTCTGGTCAAAATGTTGTTGGTGTGCTGACTGTTGTGGAAGATGGAGAAATTAAAAAAAGTGATTATAGAAAGTTTAAAATTAAAAATGATCCGGGAGCTAATGATACTAAGGCCCTTTCTGAAGTTCTAACACGCAGATTGGCTCACATTGAATGGAGGTATCCAGATTTGATTGTGGTAGATGGAGGTATCGCACAAAGAAATGTAATTATAAGAATATTAAAAGATAACAAACTAGATATTCCAGTAGTTTCTGTTGTTAAAGATGATAGACATAAGGCTAGAGAAATATTGGGTGACAAAAAGTGGCTAAGGTATGAAAGAGAAATACTACTTTCAAATGTAGAAGCTCATAGGTATGCGATAGGTTTCCATAAACAACTTAGGGGCAAGATTCTTAAATAAGTTTTGACGACTTAATGTATTTGTCATATACTACTCCTCTGGTGTTCTTTTGACAAAGGGGAGAATAATGAAAGCAGAAGCTATCGTTCTCATGGGCCCGCCGGGTGTCGGTAAGGGTACTCAAGGTAAGCGTATTGCCAAGGAGGGACGTATCCCTTACGTTGGCATGTCAGACGTAGTCAGGGAGCGATCTAAAGTTGACCCTGATTTCGAACGTTACGCCAAGCCGTTGATGGCAAGGCGGGAATTGCTTCCGGATGATGTCATCAATAATCTCTGGGTTGATGCTGTCCGTTCAATTCGCGGATACACTGACATTGTCCTCGATGGTTTTCCTCGCACTGGAGCTCAGTTCGAGCTGATGAGGGAACATCTTCTGGCGATGGATATCCAGCCGGTTGTCATTTTTTTCATGGCTCGATATGAAGTCACAAACGAGCGTAGGCTCGCAAGAATCCAGGAAGCAATCGCAAGGGGTGAGGCACCTCGCGAAGATGACCTCGATGAGTCAATTCACAGAAAGGGCTTCGACACTTACATTCGTGAAGCCAAACAGATCGAGGGTTGTGTTCGTGCACGTTCCACATTCCATCACTATGTGAATGCTGAGCGTCCCCCCGATCAGATCTATAGTGAGGTGGTTTCTCACTTCCATCTTCCATTCATCAACATGAATGTTGGTGAGCTGACTGCGCAGTAATACGCAGGTGTTACATGGAGGGCCTTGTGCCCTCCTTAATTTTATTAAAAAAGTTTTCCACATTTTTGGGTTGTTACATGTTACGATATTTTGTATAGTGATAACTTCGTTCATACGGATTATGAACGATGTTCTTTCCGATTTTTTTCTCGGCCGAAAAAAATTTAATTAGTTCTGAAAGGAATTAATATTTAGGGACCCCGTTATGGGTCCAACGCTTTTTTAAATCGAGCACTCGAAATGAAAGTACTTCTCTCGAGTGCTTTTGTGTATTAAAAAAATATTTTGCTATAATATATTTTATGCAATCACTACCTAACTCACTTAGAATTGGTGTCATTCGCGGGGGTACTTCACCTCTTTATGACATTTCCATAAAAACTGGTGGGGCAATATTAGAAGCATTAAATGAAACACATAAACCTATTGATATTTTTATATCCAAAGATGGTGTGTGGCACATGGGAGGCATAGAAAAATCTCCTGAAAAAATTCTTAAAAATGTAGATGTTGTTTGGAATGCACTACATGGTAAGTTTGGTGAAGATGGAAAAGTTCAAGAACTATTATCTCATCTAGGAGTTCCTCATACTGGCTCAGAAAAGTATGCTTCTGCTGTTGTGATGAATAAATGGTTAACTAAAGAACATTTGAAAGATCTAGGAATTAAAACTCCATTATATGAAATAGTAAGACAAACAGATGACTTAAAAGTTAAATCTAAAGAAATTTTTTCTATTATTCCACACCCTATGATAGTTAAGCCAGTTAATGGAGGTTCGTCGTTGGGAATAGCAATAGTAAATAATTATATAGATTTATACAAAGCTCTTTATGATGTATTGTCCTCAGAATCTGATGCGATAGTTGAGGAATATATAAAAGGTAAAGATGCTAGTGTATTTGTAGTAGACAATTTTAGAAATAAAAATCTGTATGTTTTTCCACCAGTTGAAGTAAAACATCAAAGCCAATCTGGTTATTACGACTATGATTCAAAGTATAATAGAAATGTTGAAATAGTTTCACCGGGAGTTTTTTCTGAAAAAGAAAAAAAAGAAATTGAAAGAGTTGCCGCCCTAGTTCACGAGAAGCTTGGTTTAAGACATTACGCAAAATCTGACTTTGTGATTAATCCAAAAAGGGGAGTGTATTTTTTGGAAGTAAATACTTTGCCTCATTTAGATAAGGACTCCTTGTTTGCGAGTTCACTAAGCTCTGTAGGAGTAGCATTAAAAGATTTTGTACATCATGTTTTGTTGGAAACATTAAATAATGAATAAACCCGCACCAATAAAATTGGTGCGGGTTTGTTTACTTGTTTTGCAAACGAAGTTGTTCAAAAAAGTATTCTCGAAGTTCAGGCATATCTTTTAGTCCTACTAGATCTGCCCCTGGTCTTGATTCCCAAAGAAACGGTAGCAATGCAACATACCTATCTCTTTTGAGAACTTGAAATGCAAGGTCTACTGTTTCTTTTATTGGATCTTTGCTATACCTTTGCCAGTCACCACCTTGCTTTGGCCCAGTTGTCTTGAAGAATCTAACTATGAATATGAGTTTGTGGTGTGTCGCAATTTCAGCGTACAAAAGCCTTCGGATGACCCATGAAAAATCCTCGTCATCAGCAGAGTACGCGTCTATGGCGACATAGTCTGTATTGTCGGGCACAGGTTGTTGTGAGTAGACAACATTTGTAATCCAAATCACGGGTTTCCCCATGACTTGTTTCAAACGAGCATGTTGAATACCTAGCCATATGTGAATCAACTCAACACCATTTGGAAAATCAGAAGGGAAACCGAAGATTGCATAACGATTTCCTCTAAAATGCTCATACCATTCTTCACCGAGAGCAACTGCTTCGATGTATGGTAAAAGCTTTTGAAACTTTATGTTATTTCTTTCACCGATTATCGTGGCTGAGGTAAGTGGGTGATCGAAATATCCTACTTGCAGAATCCAAACAAAACCTGTTGATACTGACTTTTGATACGCAAGTTCAATTTCGTGATTTGAAACTTGCTCACCAATTGTTCCGAAAGCTACACCCGCTGGGCTTGGTGACATGCCAGGGCTGTAAAAGCCAACAGGCTTTTGTTGTGCACTTGCTGTAACAACAGAAGCAAGAAACAAAATTGTAGTGACAAGGTACCTCATGCAAACCTCCTCTCTTTCCGTATGTAATATAAATATAAAACACCGAGTCGGTCAAGTAGTCATTTAAAAGTTGTTATCACAATGAGGGATTGGAATATTGTATAAAAATAGGGAAGCTTCTCAAAATTTCTTGTCAGAAATTTTTGGTCTGGGCACCGACTCGCGTTTTGATTTTACTAAATCAAAAGTCGCTCCGTCGTTCGAGTCCTGACGTAAAGCTTCGCTTTACTTCGGGTCACGAAAAAATCCGCTCATGCGGACTTTTTTATGTGGACCCGACAGGACTCGAACCTGCCACCCCATCATTGCAAATGACGTGCTCT
>DAORIV010000016.1:0-10576 GCA_035438705.1 Parcubacteria group bacterium | reverse complement strand
CGGTGGTAGAGTGGTCAATTACAACAGACTGTAAATCTGTCGGCTTCGGCCTACGTAGGTTCGAATCCTACCCGGCGCACAAACAAAAACCCGAAAGGGTCTTTTTGTTTGGCCCGGAGCAAAGCATGCTTTGTGTGTAGGATTCGAACGACGGAGCGATTTTTTGATTTAGCAAAATCAAAACGCGAGTTGCTGCCCAGATCAAAAAGTTTTGTCGAAAACTTTTTGAGTCGAGGGAGAAATTCCTACCCGGCGCACAAAGTATTGCATTTTATCGGCTTTTCTGGTAATTTATTAAAACTATGTCACAAGATAGACTAATACCATTAAGAAATAAGGAGTCAGGTGAAGTATACTGGACTTCAAAGAATAAGAAGAAAGTCGAAAGAAAAATCGACCTTAAAAAGTATAGTAAAAAGCTGAGAAAAAGAGTTTCATTTAAAGAATCAAAGAAATAAGAAAAAAGTGCCATTTGGCACTTTTTTCTTATGCGGGGGATGGAAGAATCGGTCACGGATATTTTTAATCCCGACGAATTAAAAATTCCTCGACCCCGACTCACGACCCAGTCTAGTGACTGGGTACCCCGCTCCGTCTTTCGATTCTTCTACCCCTGCCCAAAAATAAAACTCCGTTTTCTTATGCGGGGGATGGAAGAATCGAACTCCCGACAGTGCTTTTGGAGAGCGCTGTTATACCACTTAACTAATCCCCCAGAGATTTTTATACTAACATATTATTAGAATATTTTGTATAAAACGAAGCCCCACACAGTGTGTGGGGCCATGTAGGCGCGAAGAAATCACTTGCGAGTGGCCAAGACCACCAATCCTGCAAGGAATGGGGAACTGAGTGCTAGTGCAAAAAGGATCAGAAACAATCCCCACAAAAACCATCTCGGTTTTTTTGGGGGTGACATGTAGATGTCTTCACCTTTGAATCGAAGAACTGGAACTTCTGACATTTCTGCCTCCTTTTTCTTTTTACTACATAACAGTAAATCTAGTCAAGAAAACTGTTAATTTCTTTTTGTATTTTTCTGATTTCTTTTGGATTAAACCATTTAATTCTTTTATCTTTTTTAAACCATGTCATTTGTCTTTTGGCATATCTCCATATTTCTGTTTCCAGTTTTGAAATCATTTCAATTTTGGATATTTTCTTTTCTAGAAAATCAGCAAGATATCTATACTCCAGACCTAATTCACGCATTCTTTCATAAGACAAACCTTTTTTGTGAAGTCTTTCAGCTTCTTCAATCATTCCTTGTTTAATTCGTAATTTTAGTCTTTTGTTTATTTTTGATCTTAAATCTTCATTACTTAAAACTAGACCAATTTTTAGAAAATTGTATTCACTTTCATTATTTATATTTTTTGGAACCTTACCAATTGCTGTTGCAATTTCTATTGCTCGCACTAATCTTACTTTATTATTTATATCAATATTGTTGTATCTATTTTCATCTAGTTGCTTAAGCATAAGTGCTAATTCTTCAGCACTCTTTTTCTCTAGTTTAGCTCTTAATTTTTTATTCGGAGGGACCTCAGGTAATACAGTGTTGTTTACAACTGAATCAATATAAAATCCTGTACCACCACAGATTATTGGCAATTTACTTCTTTTTAAAATTGTTTGTATCTTTGCTCTTACTTGCTCTTGAAATTGTGCTACAGAAAATGAATCTTTTGGATTTACAATATCTAAAAGCCAATGGTGTATACCTTGCATTTCATCTTTTGTAATTTTACCAGTTCCAATATCTAATCCTTTGTAAACTTGTCTTGAGTCAGCAGAAATAACCTCGCCGTGGTATTTTCTAGCGAGTTTTACAGCAAGGCCACTTTTTCCAGTAGCTGTTGGGCCCAGTATTACTACCATTTTGTTTTTATTTTTTTTCATTTTATTTAAAAATGGAGCCGATACTATCGGCTCCACACCCTTATGGGATTCTGACAGAGTCAGTGTTGGGATAGATGATAGCCCAGGCTCCACCACCAAGATCAAATTGCGGTCTAAAATTTTCAGTAATTTTCAGATCCGCGCTAAAACTTACAGTGGTGCAAGGCAGAGGTTCAGGAAGAAGTGCCCAGTCAGAGCCGTTCGAAACGAACGTCTTCGTGACTGTAAACTCGACGTCATTACCATGAACCTTCAACCACAAAATTTCTCTTCGCATTGCATTGCCAGCGTTGCCATGGGTTTCTATCACCCCATGTACTAGCTCATCTCTCCTCGAAAGGAGATCTCTTAGTGTTTTCATTCAGACCTCCTACAGGAACTCTTCCAAGCAAAATATCTCATAAATAACTTTTAAAAACAAGCATTTTCGTGTATTATCCTTGTATTGCCGGGGTGGCGTAATGGTAGCCGCGCTCGACTCAAAATCGAGTCCCGCAAGGGGTGGGAGTTCAAGTCTCCCCCCCGGCACAGAGAGAAAAACAGAGTTTTTCGTGGAAGACTTGAACAGATTGTCGGTCTACGGTCGCACCAGCGACTGTCGACAATCTGGTGCCCAGAAAATTTTAATTCGTCGGGATTAAAATTTTTGAGGGAAAGTCTCCCCCCCGGCACAGAGAGAATTTTGTACACAATATTTTCCATGCTAAAATGTTTTCATGTCACAATTTTATAACGACTCAATATTCTGGATAGATGTAGATAAAATAGTTCCAAACCCTTTTCAACCAAGAAGAGAATTCAGTGAACCTGAACTTCAGTCACTTGCTGACTCTATTCGTCAGTACGGTGTTTTACAAGCACTAGTAGTAACAAGAAAAGAAATTCCTCGTGAAGATGGGGGACTCTCTACTCAGTATGAACTGATTGCGGGCGAGAGAAGGCTTCGTGCTTCAAAACTTGCTGGACTTACTCAAGTTCCTGCACTAATTAAGGTTGGTGGAGAAGAAAATGATTTGATGAAACTTGAGCTGGCTATTATTGAAAACATTCAACGTGAAGATCTAAACCCAGTAGATAGAGCAAAAGCTTTTCAAAGATTTATAGATGAGTTCGGTTTTACTCATGCAGTTATTGGTAAAAAAGTAGGTAAAAGTCGTGAATATGTTTCTAACTCTATTAGACTTCTGGCTTTACCTGAAGAAATATTATCTGCAATATCACAAGGGAAAATATCTGAAGGTCATGCTAGACCACTTATGATGCTCGGGGATAGACCAGAAGAACAAAATACACTATTTAAAGAAATAATGTATAAGAAACTTACAGTCCGTGAAGCTGAAGCTATAGGCAGAAGAATCGCTTATGACAAGATAAAGAAAAAAGGTGTAACACTGGATCCAGAGACTCAAGAGTTGGAAGAAAAACTTACAGAAACGTTGGGAACACGAGTATCAATTGAAAAGAGAGAAAATGGAGGGAAGATACTTATTGATTTTTTCTCACCAGAGGATTTGCATAATATTTTAGACCTAATTAAAACAAACAAAGTAAAATCTCCAACAGAGATGCTGGATAAACATATACAAGCAAATCCAGTTCCACCAACGAATCCAAATATTCCAGCATACATTCAAGACAGTACCGCAAGTGAAATGACAATTGAAGATTTAAAGACCGAGGAAAATCTAGACGACAGAACTCCAGAAGAAATAAAGAAGGATGATAATACAGAAGAAGAAATATACTCCATCAAAAACTTCTCAATTTAGTTAGAGAATTTTCTTCATCCTCATATCTTTTCAACGCAACCTTAAAAATTCCAGCGAATTTTTAAGGCCTTTCCTCAACCCCAATCCGTCAAGATGGAATGCCTTGACGGAACCTGCTTGGGGTTTGCGGGGGCGCTGAAAAGATATGAGTCAACGAAAATTCTTGAAATATTACTTCCGTAATACATACATTCTTTTGAGACTGCGGAAAGCTCTA
The DNA here is from genome assembly GCA_035438705.1 of Parcubacteria group bacterium. Taxonomy (GTDB): domain Bacteria; phylum Patescibacteriota; class Minisyncoccia; order Phycocordibacterales; family DATDWN01; genus C7867-006. Next base: position 6,688 of record DAORIV010000016.1, on the reverse strand, counting down.
AGCTTGGCTCCGTCAAGAGACTCCCATTCTTGACGGTTAGAGCTTGAGCATAAGTGAGCTCTCCGCTGGAGAGAGTGAACGGTCTCAAAAAATGTATGTGTGTAGGAAGGATGATTCTTTTTGGTTAATAATATTTTCATTTGTATTTAGTTCACTTTTCATTACAATGAATATATGAACGATATTAAGGAGATATACTCTCTGCTCAGCAATTTAAATCCTGAAAATAAGGCTTTAATCCAGAAGGCCTACGATTTTGCATATAAGGCTCATGAGGGGCATACTCGCAAAAGTGGTGAGCCATATTTTAATCACTTATTTGGCACAGCGAAAAACATAGCTAGTTTAGGTATGGACACACCAACAATTATTGCTGGATTTCTTCATGACTCAATCGAAGATATGGGTGTTTCTCCAGAAATAATTGAAAAAGAGTTCGGTAAAGAAGTTCTGTTTTTGGTTGAGGGTGTAACAAAACTTGGAAAAATAAAGTATAGAGGTACAAATAGATACAACGAAAGTTTGCGAAAACTTTTTGTGGCTATGTCACAAGATATCAGGGTTTTAATCATCAAACTCTGTGACAGGTTGCATAACATGCAAACACTTTCTCATGTACCAAAAGAAAAGCAATTACGTATTGCAAAAGAAACACTAGAAATATTTGCACCACTTGCATATAGGCTTGGTATCAAAACTCTACAGCGTGAACTTGAAGATTTAGCTTTTTCATATGTTTATCCAAATGAGTTTGAAGAAATTAAAAAGATTTTGAAAAAGAAAAAAGAAGAAGTAGAAGAGCATCTAAACAATTTTGAAAAATCTCTTAAAAAAGAATTAGCAAAAAACGGCATAACGGATTTCAAAATGGATCATCGTGTGAAAAGTTTATATTCTTTGTATAAAAAACTTGAGAAGTACAAATGGGATGTGGAAAGTATATATGATATTTCTGCTTTAAGAGTTACTGTGAAAGAAGTTTCAGATTGTTATAGAATACTCGGTATTGTTCATGGTACATGGAGACCACTCCCAGGAAGAATAAAAGATTACATTGCTTCACCAAAACTAAATGGCTATCGTTCTATTCACACTACCATCTTTACTGGAGATGGGGGGATTATTGAAGTGCAGATTCGTACAGAAGAAATGCATCTAGAAGCGGAATATGGAGTCGCAAGTCATCTTTCTTATAAAGAGGGTAAAAAAACTACAAATTGGATACAAGATTTGGTTGATTTCCAGAAAGAGGCAGGGGAAGATTTTCTCGAGCATGCAAAAAAAGATTTTTTTGAGGAGAGGATATTTGTCTTTACTCCAATAGGAGATGTAATAGATCTACCTAAAGATTCAAGTGTTATTGATTTTGCATACAATATTCATACAGATATTGGTAACCATATGGTGGGAGCAAAAGTAAATGGAAAATTTACATCAATAACAACAAAACTTCAAAGCGGTGATCGTGTAGAAGTAGAAACAAAGAAAAACGCCAAACCAAACAAAAAATGGTTAGAAAGTTGTAAAACAACTATGGCAAAAAGAAGGATAAATAATTACTTAGAAAACAACAAATAAATTACTCACGTTTTTTCTTAGCAAAACCTCTAGGTTTTTTAGCTTCAGAAAGTATTTCTAGAGCTCTTGGAAGTTCTATGGTGTATACATCATCTGTTTTTAGAGACCTGAAGTCTGGTTTAGGTTTTGTATTGAGTGCTATGTATGGACCAAAACGTCCAATATTTGCTGTGATATTTTCACCAGTTTCTGGGTGAACTCCTAATACTTTAGGTAGTGATAGGTATTTCATTGCATCTTGTATAGTGACTTCATTAAGAGGTTTTTCTTTAGGAATACTTGCCATACGAGGCTTAGGTGCTTTTTTACTACCCTTACCTTTTACTCTTTGGCCAAGTTGTACATATGGGCCATATTTCCCGACAAGTATAAATACAGGAAGTCCAGTTTCTGGGTCAGTACCGATAGGCTCGTCTTTTTTTATTTCTTGTCCATCCATCGTTAATGCTCCTTCACAGTCAGGATAAGTAGAGCATGAAAGAAACTTTCCACTTCTACCTAGTTTAATTATCATACTTTTGCCACAAACTGGACATTTGTATTTAGAATCAGCGATACCCATTGTGGTGACCTTATCCATTTTGTCTTTTGCTTTTACCTCAGCTAGGAATGGTTTGTAAAAAGTTTTTAATGTTTTTACATACTCTTCTTTTCCTTCCGCGATAAGGTCTAGTTTGTCTTCCATTTCTGCAGTAAAACTATCAGATATATAGTCCCCAAAATTTTCTTCTAGAAAAGTAGAAACCACATCACCAGTATCAGTAGGAACTAAGGCTTTGTTTACTTTTTCGACATAACCCCTATCCTCAATAGTTTTTATAATAGATGCGTATGTTGAAGGTCTGCCGATACCTCTTTTTTCTAACTCTTTAATTAGTCCAGCTTCAGAGTATCTTCCGGGTGGTTCGGTTTGTTTTTCTTCAGTTTTAAGTTCCAGAAGTTTTAACTTCTCTCCCTTTTCTACTTTTGGAAGTTCTACTTCTTCACCTCGAGAACGAGGATCTGCCAATAACCAGCCAGGGGATTTTATGCGAGAACCATTAATGGCAAAATCAGGGATAGATTTTTTATCATCTATGTTTGCAGTAATCTTTGTTCGTATTGTTTCAGCGTCGATCATTTGCGAAGATAATGCTCTTCTCCAAATAAGTTCATAAAGCTTTTTTTGTTCGTCTGTATGACCCGCGTTTTCGACATCAAAATGTGTTGGACGTATTGCTTCATGTGCCTCTTGAGCGTTCTTAGATTTTGCAGAGTATTTTCTAATTTGCAAAAATTCTTTACCAAATTTCTTCTCAACAACACGGCCGATATCTCCCAATGCTTGGTTAGAAAGATTTGTTGAATCAGTTCTCATGTATGTGATAAATCCAGATTCATATAGTTTTTGTGCGATACCCATTGTTCTGCTAGGAGAAAATCCTAATCTACTTGATGCAGATTGCTGTAGTGTAGAAGTGATAAATGGTGGTCGTGGGGCTTTTTTAACCTCACTTTCTTTAATATCAACAACAAACCATTTATTTTCACGACCTGCTTTTGTTGCAAGTTCTACAATTCTCTCAAAATCTTTTTTGTCTCTAGGTTCTTCTTCGCAGATAATAGTAAAAGCAGTGTTTTTATTTCCACTAACTTCAGAAGAAATGACCCAGAAAGTTTCCGGTATAAAAGCTCGAATTTCTCTTTCGCGCTCCATTATTATGCGTAGTGCAGGGGATTGCACTCTACCTGCAGATAATCCGTAACGAACTTTTTTCCAAATAACTCCAGACAAGTCATATCCAACAAGTCGATCTAGAACTCTACGAGCTTCTTGAGCTTCCTTCAAATTCATGTCAATTTTTCTAGGATGTTGCACAGCTTCTTCTACAGCTTCTTTGGTAATTTCATGAAATGTAACTCTTTTTGGGTTTTTGAGTTTAACAGCTTGTGCAATATGCCAAGCGATAGCTTCACCTTCACGGTCGGGGTCAGTTGCAAGTAAAACTTCAGTAGCTTTATCAGAAAGCTCGTGAAGCTCATCTACTATTTTTTCTTTTCCTTTAGAAATTTCGTAGTGGGGGACAAATCCTTTTTCTATATCAATAGCTTTCTTGTTTGATTTTGGTAGGTCCCGTATATGACCAACACTCGCCACAACTTTGTATTTGCCGTCCAAGTATTTAGATATTGTTTTTGCTTTTGCTGGAGACTCTACTATTAATAGCTTCATGTTTATTGATTATTACTATAAAAAAAATATTTTGCAAATTTAATATTGAGAGTATATTACAGCACGATGCCTGGCGGGTTTACCGCCAGGCATTTGTATTTAGTAAGTTGCAGTGCTCTGCAGTCTACCTCGTGAACCGAATCGTCTTTCGGTTTGGTCGAAGGGTGCTTTGAGTTCAGGATAACGGACGAATCTTCCTGTCCCTTTGCCATTTTTGAGGATTTCTTGAAAGACGTCACGGCCTTTCCCGATAGCCATTCTCGTCGGCTCACCGAGTTCGAGTTCTGTTCCGACTCCACACTCAGCACCTGAGTCGAAAAGAGGTCCTCGACCATTTCTGCTGTAGATTCTCACTTTACCTTCAAGTCGCATTTTTGCGCCTCCTTTTGTTACAATACCACAAAAAATACTTCACCTCAACTTGGTATAAATTTGTGTGAAATCCAAGGCAAACAAGAAAAATAATTTGATGTACATCCAAGTACTTTGATAATTATTTTATCGAAGTTTAGCGAAGGAGTTTGCCAAATTTAGACTAAGTTAAATGGATTTCTCCTAAAGTTTCTTTAATTAATCCTTTTATTTCCATAGTTGCAAGTATGGTTTGGGTAACAAAAACTGGCTTATTTAACTTTCGTATTATTTCATCTCTAGACAAAGGCTCTCTCAATAAACTGATCACTTCATGTTCATCACTTGAACAATTCTTATAATCTTTTTTATCAAATAGATTGTCGTGGATTTTTAAACCTAGTGCTGAAACAATATCTTCGCTAGAAGTTATGGGTGTTGCCCCAAGTCGAAGTAACATGTGGGGACCTTCGGAAGTTTTAGAAAAAACTGAGTTAGGTACAGTGAACACATCTCGATTGTATTCTATAGCATATTTAGAAGTTATAAGTGTGCCAGATTGGAGCTCTGCCTCAATAACCAGTGTTGCATGGGACATTCCGGCTATTATTCTATTTCTTTGTGGAAAGTTAGAAGGATATCCAGGTACATCATCTTCAAATTCTGACAAAAGGCATCCGCCATTACTTACAATGTCTTCTGCAAGTTGTTTGTGTGATGCGGGGTATAAAGCCTTAGCACCAAGACCTGAACCAGGTATAGCAATTGTTGGAAGCCCTGCCTTTATTGCTGATTTATGTCCAATAGAATCAATTCCAAGTGCTAGGCCTGAAACAATAGTAATAGGGTATCCAGCTAGACCCAGAATAAGTTTTTCACATACAGCTTTGCCATACTCACTGTATTTTCTAGAACCAACTACAGCCAAATATTTTTCTGTCTGAGGTAAATTACCTACTATTCTGAGTTTCTCTGGAGGGTCGTTGATTTCTAAAAGTAGGGTAGGAAAATCATCTTTTTTGAGATTCTTTATTTCCATATTAACTTTAATATACACTTATACTACATATTGGCAATTTCTTTCCTAAATAAGTACATTTTGATACTATATAGATTATGTTAGATATCAAATTCATCAGAGAGAATAAGGACTTGGTTTCTGAGGGAGCTAAGAAAAAGCACATAGATTTTGATGTAAATGCTCTTATTGAGATAGACGACAAGCGTCGGGAGCTTTTGACAATGATAGAAAATAAGCGCGCAGAACAAAATGATGTAAGTCAGAAAATTGTTAATGTTTCTGAACCGGAAGAAAAAAAGAAAATGATAGAAAATATGCAGTTGCTTAAAACAGAATTGCAGAAAGAAGAGGAAGAGTTAAAGACTGTAATGTTAGAGTGGCAAAAACTGATGGTATCTGTGCCAAACATACCAGATATTTCTGTTCCTGAAGGTTTGGATGATAAAGACAATAGAGAGGTAAAAGTGTTTGGAGAAATACCAAAATTTTCTTTCACTCCTAAAAATCACATAGAATTAATGCAGAATTTGGACATGCTTGATCTTGAGCGTGGTGCAAAAGTTTCTGGTTTCAGAGGTTATTTTTTGAAAGGTGATGCGGTTAGACTACAGTTCGCACTATGGCAGTTTGTTCAGGAACATTTTTTTCAGAAAGGTGATTGGAAACAAATGATCGTTCCAAGTGTTGTAAGGCGTGAAGTTTTTATGGGAACAGGATATCTTCCACAAGGTGAAGAAGATTTATACAAAACGCAAGACGGAGATTATTTATCTGGAACAGCTGAAGTTGCAACTATGGGATATTTTATGGATGAGGTTCTAGATATAAAGGATTTACCAATGAAAGTACTTTCATTTTCTCCTGCGTATAGGCGTGAAGCTGGTGCGCATGGAAAAGATACAAAAGGTTTGATACGTGTTCATGAATTTTATAAGTTTGAGCAAGTTGTGCTTTGCGAAGCTTCACATGCAGAGTCAGTTAAATTTCATGAAGAGATACAAAGAAATACAGAAGAATTAATGGAGGCACTTAAACTTCCATATCATGTAGTGGCAAACTGTGGGGGAGACTTAGGATTAGGACAAGTCAAAAAATATGATATAGAAGCATGGCTTCCATCCGAAAATACCTACAGAGAAACAGGTTCGGCATCATACTTCCATGACTTTCAAACTAGAAGACTAAATATTCGCTATCGAGATGAGGAAGGTAAAATGCGTTTTGTACACTCATTAAATAATACTGCACTTTCTGGACGACCACTTATTATGATTATCGAAAACTACCAACAAGAAGATGGTTCTATCAAAATTCCTGATGTTCTTCAAAAATACATGGGGGGACAGACTGTAATTTCTAAGAAATCCTAGTTTCACAACTTTCCTCCACACATACATTTTTTGAGACCGTTCACTCTCTTCCTGCGGAGAGCTCACTTATGCTCAAGCTCTAACCGTCAAGAACGGGGTGCCTTGACGGAGCCAAGCTTAGAGCTTTCCGCAGTCTCAAAAGAATGTATGTGTTAC
>DAORIV010000015.1:0-10669 GCA_035438705.1 Parcubacteria group bacterium | reverse complement strand
GATCATAATGACCCTACAAAAGTTTTGTATAGATCACAGCACCCTATACTTTCACCAGATATGCATTATGAAAATGATGGTAAACCGGGAGTCGTGTATGCATCTGGAACTATAGTAAGAGGGGATGATTTGTATGTTTACTATGGTGGTGGTGATAAGGTTGTGTGTGTTGCAACAACACCACTAAGTAAACTTCTGAAGTATCTAAAAACTGGAGATGAGTCCGTTTATAAATTAAATAAAATATAAAAACATGTTTGTTGTAAGGCGCTCAAAAAATAATCCCATATTAGAACCAAATCAAGATAATTCTTGGGAAAATTATGCTGTATTCAATGGAAATCCAATCGAGGTGAAGGGGGGTATGGTTATGGTATACAGAGCGCAATCTACTCCTGAGAGAATTGAAGATAAAACTTTTTCTTTATCTGTTATCGGTAAGGCTGAAAGTAAAGATGGTGTAAATTTTAAAAACAGAGAAGTTTTTATTGCACCAGAACATCCTTGGGAGAGATATGGGTGTGAAGATCCTAGAGTTACAAAAATAGATGGAAAATACTACTGTTTCTATACAGCTCTGTCTGCTTTTCCACTAAATATACCTGAGGGAATACGTGTCGGTCTTGCAATTAGTCGTGATATGAAAACTGTTTCTGAAAAACATCTCATAACACCATTTAATGCAAAAGCGATGACTCTTTTTCCTGAAAAAATAAATGGTAAGTATGTGGCACTTCTAACTGTTAACCCAGACTTACTTCCAACACATATGGCAATCGCTGAGTTTAAAAAGTTGGAAGATATGTGGGACGAGAAGTATTGGAACAAATGGTACAAAGAACTTAATAAACATATTTTTATACATGGAGATGATATAGATAGAATCGAAATCGGTAGTTGTCCAATAAAAACTGAAAGAGGTTGGCTTCTGGTAACATGTAGAATTCAAAACCACAGTTCTTCAAATAGAGTTTTTGCGATCGAAGCTCTTTTACTTGATTTGAAAGATCCTAAAAAAATAATTGGTAAAACTAGAGGAGCACTTGTTGTTCCAGAGGAACCATACGAAATAAATGGAACCATCAGAGATACGATATTTCCAAGTGGTGCCATGATAAAAGGTGAAGATTTGTGTATTTATTATGGTGCTACAGATACTACTATCGCACTGGCAAAAGTTAATTTAGAGAAACTTCTTGATGTTATGGAGTATCCATATAGAGAAATCGGCTTTCATCGTATTGGTGAGGGGGCGCTTATGAAGCCAAGAAAAAATGTTCCATGGGAAAGTAAGGCAATTTTTAATCCAGCTGCAATAGATATAGATGGTGTTGCAAGAATACTATATAGAGCTATGGGAGAAGATAACACATCAGTTGTTGGTTATGCAGAAAGTGTAAATGCAACAGATATTTCTTATATTCATGACAAACCAGTGTATGTTCCAAGAGAAAGTTTTGAAATGAAGGGTGTTCCGAACGGCAACTCAGGTTGTGAAGACCCAAGACTTGTAAAAATGGGAAGTAATATTTATATGTACTACACCGCTTACAACGGTATAACTCCTCCAGCAGTTGCAGTCTCAAGCATAAAAGAAAAAGATTTAAAAAATAAAAAATGGAAGTGGTCTAAACCAAGTTTGGTTACAGCTGATGGTGTGGATGATAAGGACGCCTGTCTTCATCCAGAAAAAGTAAATGGTAAGTATATGCTTTACCATAGAGTACACAACTATATTTGTGTAGATTTTGGATCTTCACCAGAATTTCCCGAAAGAAATAGTTTTAAAAATATTCCTCTCATTAAGGCTCGCAAAGGTATGTGGGACTCAGTAAAAGTAGGTCTTTCAGTTCCTCCAATAAAGACGAACAAAGGTTGGATACTTCTATATCATGGTGTTTCAGGCAGGTCTCGTTACAGAATCGGTGCTTTATTACTTGATTTAAAGGATCCTTCAAAAGTTTTAGCACGTACCACAGACCCTGTTTTTGAGCCAAGGGAAGCCTACGAAATAGAGGGTCAAGTGAATTATGTAGTTTTTCCTTGTGGAGCAGTTGAAAGAAATGGTTATATATTTATGTATTATGGTGGCGCAGATTCAGTTGTAGATGTGGCATCAGTTTCACTTAAAAAATTATTAGACGTTTTAACTGAAAAATAAAATGGAAGGATTCAATGCGCCAGAAGGAATTCCAACAAAGGAAGAAGTTATGGCAAAATTAAAAGAAATTGGTTTAACGCCGGAGACAACCTTAATGGTGGAAAAATGGCTCGAAGATAGAAGAACTAAAGAAAAAAATGGGATTGATACTGCAATTACAAACATTGAACTTTCTGATTTATACTTAGCAATAAGGGATTATGATGAAGTTGAATCTTGTCTTTCACAGGGAATGTATCAAGCGAGGCAAGAAGATAGTGAGGAAGTATACAATCTAGCACTGAAAAAATTGGTTGAACTAGATTTGGAAAGAGGAATATAGTTACTTAGTGTCTCTCAAAGCCAATGAGTAGTGTGTGCCCACGATCATAAGTGTTCCAACCACAATAAAAATGTACTGAAATGGTATGAATTGTAGTACCAGGGTGGCAATTATTGGCGAGAGTATTAGGGCCAAGGGTCTGCCAATACGAAACATTCCAACTATATCTGTCTGTTCTTTACTTACTTTTTTAAAGAAATAACTTTCTGTACTTATTTCAACTAAACTTGCGCCAACTCTAGAAATAAAAAGTATAACAGCCCATAACCAGAAATCTTTTTCTGTAATAAAACTAATTACCAGTGCAGAAATTCCCATAATTATAAAGCCTACAGTTAGAAACTCCTTTTCTCCATAGGTATCATCTTCTAGTTCTCCAACTGGAAGTTCAAAAAGTATAAAAGGCAATAGCATTATGGTAAAAATAACTCCTATTTCTGACCATGAGAAGCCAATATATTTCTGAAGGTAAATAGGTGTATAGATAACCATAAAGGCATAAAAAAGTTGTAGAATTGTATGTGAAATAAGTATGTTGTATAAGTCGCTATTCTGAAAGCATTTTTGCAATGTTTGTCTTACATTAATGTGATTAATTTTAATTTCTTTAGTATCTTTAAATTTTTTAATTAAAAAATATATGGGGATGATTATCAGTGAGGAGAGTGAATATACTAGGGAATAGTTACTATCTGATACCAAAAAAGATACTGAAAGCGGTGCCATAACTAGCATTATATTTGTAATAGTAAGATAGGTTCCCCTTATACTTCCAGTTATATTGTCGTTATTTGAAACACTTTCTACAAGCACATCCATATTAAATATAAGTAGTGATATAGCGCATAAGTGTGAAATGAAAAATAGTCCTATGAAGAGCGGGCTATTTAGAAAAACTAAACCGAATATAGCCATGAACTCTGCAAGTATAGTAAATACGGTGAACTTATATACACCGATTTTTTCAATTATTTTTGAAGCATTCAGTAATAGAAAAACATTTACAATCGAACCAATAATATAAAGTGAGGATATTTGAGTTTCAGTAAAAAACTTTCCTAGAAAAGAAGAGTTAACATAAATAACTAATGCATAGTGGTAAGAAATAAATGCATTAGAAATAAATAGTGTATTTAATAAATTATTTAATCTAAAAGGTAAAAGGATACGATCCATACTTTTAATATTATAATAAAATTTAAACAAAAAATCTCTATTTCTAGAGATTTTTCTTACTTATACACCAAGTATTACCGGTATTACGATAGGTTTTTTAGCTGTTTGCTGGAATAAATATCTTCCAACGTCATCAACTAATGTTCCTTTTATTAGATCGAAATCGATTGGGTTCATGCCTTTTGTAGTATCTTCAACAGTTTTCTTGATTATCATTCTAGTGTGATTTAAGAGGTCTTGTGATTCTCGCAAATATACGAACCCTCGAGAAATAATGTCAGGGGACTTCTTAAGTTTTCCTGTTTTTGTGTTAAGACTTACAACAATAAGAAAGATTCCATCTTGTGCAAGCATTTTTCTATCCCTAATAACCATTTCTTGCATGTTTCCAACAGCGAAGCCATCCACAAGTACAAGTCCTGCAGGAACCTTTTCTTTCAACACTCTTATTTTCTCACCATTATCATATATTTCAATAATAGAACCGTTATCAGGCACTATTACATCTTCTTTGCTGTGTCCTAGTGAGTAAGACAGTTCCGCATGCTGGCAAAGCATGTAGTGATTTCCGTGTACTGGCATAAAGAATTTATATGGGATTTGTTGGTGAATCCATTTCAATTCATCTCTGTTACCGTGTCCTGATGCGTGAATATCAGAATCTAGATATGTAACTATTTTAGCTCCAGATCTATATAGATTATCTTTTAGATTAACAACAGATTTGTGGTTAGTAGGAATTACAGAAGCAGAAAGTAGTACAGTGTCTGTAGGACGAAGTCTCACGTGTTTGTGTGTCTTGTTTGCAATTCTCATAAGAGCGGCAAACTCTTCGCCTTGGGCGCCTGTTACAAGCATCACTATTCTGTCCGGTGGATAATTTTCAATTTCTTCTAGAGGAATTATGTTTTTAACATCAGCAAGCTTAAGTTGCTTTATGATCTCGATGTTGGATTTCATCGATCTTCCTTCAATCACAAGTTTTTTACCATATCTTTCTGTAGATTTTATTATAGATATGATTCTTTCTACTTGAGAAGCAAAAGTTGCAATGATAAGTCTGCTTTTTGTGTCTCTGATGAATTTATCAATGTTATCTACAACTACATTTTCAGATAGAGAGAACCCTGGTTTTTCGATTGAGGTTGAATCCATGGTTAGAAGTAGAGTTTTCATGTTTTTGAACATTTTGTATTGTTCAACTTCTTCTTCTGTTGGAACACCGTTAACATTATCAACTCTTACATCCTCGATAAATACAATATTTCCATGAGGTGTCTCAATAATAAGTCCCATAGAATCTGGAATAGTGTGCGAGATTGGGAAAGTTTTTATCTTCAATGCACCACAAGTTATAGTTTCACTTCCTTCAATTATTTGAATATCTAGTGGTTGTAGGTGAGGGAATTCATCTTGTCTTTTTTGAATCATTATCGCACCGAATTGTCTGGTGTATATTTTTGGATAGCCAATTCTGTCTATAATAAATGGTAGTCCACCAATGTGGTCTAGGTGTCCGTGTGTTATGAAAACAGCTTTGATTCTTTCTTTGTTGTCTTCTAGGTATTTTGTGTTAGGTAAAATATAGTCGATTCCTGGAGTATCTTCGTCTTTGAATTGAAAACCAATATCAACAACAATAATATCGCCTTTGTACTCTATCATTGTCATGTTTCTGCCGATTTCTTCTACACCTCCAAGTGGAATGATTCTTATATTATCACCTTCAATAGGCGGTATAACATCTTCTGTTTTTCTGCCAACTCCTCGTATAACCGGCGTGTCTCTTCTACCAAAAGATCTTTTACCAAATGATCTTGGTTTCGGGGAAGAACTTCGCGGGCTACTATGTATACCAGCGGTAGCTTTCTCTATACTTTTATCTAAATCTGTCGTTTTTTCGTTTTTTTCCATTTCTTTGATTGTTAATTCTAATTATTATTTCGATTAAATATTTCCCATACTTTACTTGTTTCTATATACCATTCTGATACTTGGGCAAATCTCTCTGCCGATGTCACAAGTAAACCTAATTCAACATTTTTAACTTTTGTAGGGACAATATATATGAAGTAAGGGGAGTGAGTAAATACTGCTGGGATATCATTTTTAATTTCTTTTTCAAAGTTATCTAAGTAAGTTTTCTGTTCTATTGGGTCGGTACTTTTTCTAATATTTTCTAAAATTTTATCAACTTTAGAGTTCGTGTACATGGCTATATTTAACCCCGGACTATTTCTATTTGAAGAGTGCCAGAACGGATAGAAATCCATGTCTCTACCGACTATCGTTCCGAAAAGTAGAGCATCGTATTTTCTGGTTTTTATCACATCCTGGTTTAGATCACTTATTTCAAATACTTTTACTTCCACATCTGCTCCTATCATTTGCCATTGTTTTTGTAGTAGCATTGCAGCTTCCTTTAGTTCCGGTGCATTTCCAGTTGAGATTGAAAACGCAAGTCTTACAGTAGAAGTTTTGTCTTTCTTTTCAAAAATTCCAGATGCATTTTGTTTCCAGCCAGCTTTAGTTAATATCTCTTTTGCTTTTTCCATGTTTTCAACATCCATAATTGTGGTGCTTGTTGTAGATACTGCAGTCGCATCTTTTTTAGGAATAGGACTATCAATAACCATACCGTATCCACCAAGTATTTCATTTACAATTGCTTGCTTGTTAGCTGATACATTCAAAGCTTGTCGTACTTCTTTGTATACAAATACTCCTGCAATATTTTGATTAAAGAAAACTCCAAAAACTCTAGGAAGTGTAGACAACACCACCTCATCTTTTTCTGGGTTTAGTGTCGGTAGTTGTTTTGGAGAGATACCATGCAAACTTTCTATATCACCATTTTTATATGCATCTATTATGTCTTTCTCGTTTTGATAGGTTTTGATGTTTATGTGTGAAATATATGGTTTACCAAGTGCATATTTGTTAAATGCAGAAAGTTTATATTCTTTTGGTAGTCCACTGTCTGTATTTAAAACTGTATCTACTTTGTATGGTCCAGTACCTGTGGGATCAGTATTCCATTTACTGAAAGGGAATTCTTCTATACTGACATCTTTCCATATATGTTCTGGAAGTATTCCTAATGTAGTGTTTTGTATGAAAGCTGAATATGCTTGTCTCAAATTAAACACAACTGTAAAATCGTCTATTTTTTCTACTGTTACTCCAATCCAGTTTGCTTCTCTAGGTGATTTAAGTAGTGGGTCCTGGGCTTTTTTAATAGTAAATACAACATCATCTGCAGTTAGTTTGTCACCATCATGAAAGAAAATATTTTCCTTTAATTTAAATGTATAGATTAAACCATCATCAGAAATACTATAACTTTCAGCAATATCAGGTATTAGTTCTCCTTGAGAATTTACTTTCAGAAGTCCTGAGTAAACAAGTGTGGTTAAGTCTCGGTCTACATCAGATGAAGCAAGTAGGGGGTTTATAAATCTAGGTGCACCAACAATACCTTCTGTTAGAGAACCTCCATAGTCAGGTATTTCTACTAAAAAAGAGTTGTTTACTTTGTATAGCAGAGATAGCCCACTAAATATGAAAATTATGGATACTATTATGAATATGGTTTTCTCTGTAAGAGAAAATGATCGAACTACATTCATTATTCTTTCAAGGAACCCGATACTCCATTCCTTTTTTAATGTTTCTTCTATTTTTTGAGTGTTCACAGTAAATTTTTAATCTTTTAATAGGTTAGAAGATATTTATAAAAATAAATATCTAATTTTAAACAATGTTAAACAGTCTATAAATCTGAGTGTTACGCAACGTTAACAAAAAGGAAGAAAGAAACTCCTACGAACAAGACAGCAACAACTATAGTTGATATAAATATAAATTTTTCAGCACCTCTTTTTGTGTGATGTCCAGATGAGAAACCGTCTCCACCGCCAAATGCTCCTCCCAAACCAGCCTCAGACTGTTGTAGTAGGATACCCAGAACTAGGAGTACAGATAATATAATCTGAACGTAAGGTAAAACTTCAGTAATATTCATGACGAGACTTAGTATACTAAAATCCAAGAAATATGCAACTTCTATTATATAGAATATTTGTGGTATTATTAGTCTTACCGATTATCAATAATTAACAACTTATGGAAACAGAACAAAAAGGATTTATAGCGAGAAACATGAAGTGGCTGGTGGTTTTGGGGATTATTGCCCTAGTAGTTTTTTGGGGTGTAACTAAATTCAATGGTTTCGTGAGGGCTGGTGAAGGCATTACTGCACAATGGGCACAAGTTGAAAATCAATATCAAAGACGCTTTGATCTTATTCCAAATATAGTAGAGACAGTTAAGGGTGTTGCAGGACAAGAACAAGAAGTTTTTGGTGCCATAGCTGAAGCTAGAACAAAATACGCTGGAGCACAAACACCAGATTCTAGAGCACAAGCAGCTACACAAGTAGAGTCAGCACTTGGAAGACTATTAGTTATTGCTGAAAACTATCCTACACTTCAATCTAGTCAGTCATTTAGAGACTTGACCACTTCACTTGAGGGAACAGAGAACAGAATTTCTGTTGAGAGAATGAAATATAATGAGTTGGTAAGAGCTTATAACTCAGAGTTAAAAACTTTCCCAACATCACTTTTGGCGACAGTGCTTATGATTCCTGAGAAAGAGTATTTTGATGTTCCTACTGAAAACCAACAAGCTCCAAAAGTTGATTTCTCAAACTAAACTTCTAAATTAAAACTCTTTCTCACCATATCTTTTCTGTCGTCAGAATAATTTCTTGCTAGAAATTTTCTTCGGGCTCACGTATTCACTCGTTCCGCGATGCGTCATAAAAGTCATGGTTCAACGAGTTTTAATTTAAGAACTTAAATACAATGAAAAAAATTTTTTTCCTCCTATTTTTGTTTCCATTCGTAGCATCTGCATTTGTTGCGCCAGAAAAGCCGACAGGTTTTGTGCAGGACTATGCCGGAATGCTTTCAGTAATGGAAAAAAATGCATTGGAAACTAAACTGCAAAGTTTTGAAAGCACTACATCAAACGAAATAGCAGTTGTAACAATAAACTCACTAGATGGAGATGTTATAGAAAATGTAGCCCAAGAAATATTTACAAAGTGGGGTATCGGCAAACAAGATAAAAACAATGGAGTTCTTTTGTTGGTATCACTTACAGATAGAAAAACTCGTATTCATACAGGGTATGGTGTTGAGGGTGATCTTACTGATATTGCCACCTCATATATACAGAGTGATTATATAACTCCAGCTTTTAGAGAAGGTAAGTATTATGAAGGATTAGATTCTGCCGTAGATAAAATGATAGAAGCTCTAGGTGGGGCAAATATTGTTCCAGAAAATTATTCTGAAAGTAAATCCGGGGGATTTGTAGATTGGGAGTTTATTATTTTTATTATAATTGTAGGTTTTCAATGGCTACTTGCAGTGTTATCAATGACTAAGTCATGGTGGCATGGTGGGGTACTAGGGGGTGTAATTGCTGGAGGAATAGTTTGGTGGTTTGGAATAGCAATTATCGGAGGAACATTTATTTTTGTTGTGATGATTTTGCTCGGACTACTTTTTGATTATATAGTTTCAAAATCGTATTCGAAAGCACGAGCAACAGGAAACTATCCTTGGTTTATAGGTGGCAGTAGGGGTGGGTTTGGAGGAGGTTCTAGTGGAGGATTTGGGGGCTTTGGAGGTGGGTCATCCGGAGGCGGTGGAAGTAGTGGTTCATGGTAAAATCTAAATATGTATTCAAAACTTTCACATGAAGAACTAATAAATACAATCAAAGAACTTGAAGGTAAAGTTCATGATTTGGAAGACAGGCTAAATCACGACAAATTAACTTCTTTGAAAAATAGAGGATATTTTGAAGAGAAGTCAAAAAAGTATTTGGATAATACAGAAAAAATAAAAGCAGATGGACGAAGGGAGTGGATGGGATTCAGTGATATATCTTTTCTATTTTTCGATATTGATCATTTTAAAAAAATAAATGATACCTACGGTCACAATGTTGGTGATGAAGTTTTAAAACAAGTTGCTGATACTTTGAAAAAAAATTTGCGCTTGGGTGATATAGTAGCTCGTTGGGGCGGAGAGGAGTTCGTGGCTATTCTTTTGGGAGCACACGAAAATGAAGCTAAGAAAAAAGCTGATGAGATAAGGCAAAAAGTAGAAGTAATGACTTTTGAAAATCCAAAAGATTTGAAAATAACAATTAGTATTGGTGTTGCAGAGTTTGAACAAGGAAGATCATTTGAAGATTTAGTAAAACATGCAGACGAGGCACTATATTTTTCTAAACAAAATGGAAGAAATAAGGTTACTACTTATTCAGAAATAAAATAGTATGAAATATAACAAACTAGTACGAGATAAAATTCCAGAGATACTAGATGGGAAAGGTGTTCCTTATGAGAAAAAAGTTGCTAATGATACAGAGTACAAAGAAGAGTTAATAAAAAAACTTGAAGAGGAGATAGTTGAGTTTAAAGAAGCGGGAAGCGTGGAGGAGCTTGCTGATATTTTAGAAGTTGTAGATGCTCTTAAAAAATTACCAGAATATGCTAATGTCTTAGATGTTCAAAAAACAAAAAGAGAAGAAAAAGGAGGGTTTGAAAAAAGATTAATTGTTTCTGGTGAAAAATAAAAGTAAGGGTTTGGAAACGTCGGATAGCTGGTTTATTCCACCACCTTGGAAAGGTGGCAAGTCGAAAGGCTTCGGGAGTTCGAATCTCCCCGTTTCCGCAGGAAAAAATTAAACTAATGTTTAATTTTAGGAGAAAGCTCTGGGAGAGCTTTCGTGCTGATTCGAAAGATGGAGCGGGGAACCCATCGACCACGATGGGTCGCGAGTCAGGGTCGTGGAAATTTTGTTTTGACGAAAACAAAATTATCCCTGACCGAATCTCCCACTCTCCGCTTTGTTTGTAATGTTCAAATCCCTTCGTTTCCGCAAAAAAATAGACAGTCTTTTAACTTTTTTGTAAACTGAAAAATGAA
>DAORIV010000014.1:0-12727 GCA_035438705.1 Parcubacteria group bacterium | reverse complement strand
CTAACAAAGATGCGATACCGAGAACTAATTGATGATGAGACATTCGTCAAAGAAAGAGATGACTTGAAAGGAAAAATTGCAAAGCTCACAACCAACCTGCGAGAGACAGAAAGCCGAGCCGAGAAGTGGTTAGAACTTACAGAAAAAACCTTTACCTTTGCCTGCTATGCCCGTAAAGAGTTTGTCCTTGGAAACCTAAATAAGAAGCGAGAGATATTTTCAGCACTTGGGCAGAACTTTACGGTAAAAGAGAAAAAAGTCGTTATAACACCTAATGAATGGCTCATTCCAATAGAAAAAGCATACCCAGCGTTAGAAGCGGAATATAAACGGATAGAACTGGATAAAAACCTAACAACCGCAATGCGAAATGAGCTTTTCGCTCAACTAATTCTCATTTGGGGTGGCTACTGGGAGTTGAACCCAGACAGAGAGCTCCACAAGCTCGCGTGCTACCGCTACACCATAGCCACCATTAAACCTTATTCAAGGTAAATGATTTATAACACAAAAAATCATTATTATCTAGTAAGGCATAAATCTCTCCTGACTATATGGAAATTTGGTGCCCAGAGGGAGACTCGAACTCCCACACCTTACGGCACACCCACCTCAAGGGTGCTTGTCTACCAATTTCAACATCTGGGCATACTCAGAAATATATACTTAATATTAAATAATTCAATTAACTATATATCTCGTATATATTATTATCAGTAGAAAATTGATTTATGTCTAAATAAGAAATACTGTGTGGTGTTATTTTTATCAAAACAAATCCCCCTTCTTTTAATTTGCTCACCAAATTTATAGGCCAATTATCTTTTGGATGATCTTTATATAGTTTTTCTAATAAGCTGAGACCTTCTTCTTGCTCATCCTGAAAAATCATTTCAGCAACTCCTCGTATTTGAACTGATTTATATTCAGGACCAGTTCCTATGCAAAATGCTACTTTTTTATTTAAAGTAATATTTTTAAACTTATTTGTGCTATGACTTGTTGCAAAATAAATAGAAAAGTCATCTTTCGCAACAAAGTAAACTACTGATGCAAAAACCTCACCAGCTAGATTTGATGTTGCTAGTACACCCTCATGATGTTTTTTAACAAAATCTAAAGCTTCTACTCTTAAAGTTTCCTTATCTTTCATATATAAATTATAGCAAAAAATTGTTACAAAAAAATAAAGCACGTAATGTGCTTTATTCTGTAACTACTACTTCTTCCTTAACTTCTGATGATTCTGGAGTTTCCTCACTTGGAGAGTTATCTGGAAGAGCTCTCATGTTTCTCATTTGTCTTCTGATCTCTTTAGCTGCTTTATCTCTTATGTGGTAAAGCTTAGCTCTTCTAACCTTTGATCTTTTTATTGTTTCAATAGAATCAATCATCGGAGAATATAGCGGGAAAATTTTCTCAACGCCTACTCCTGAAGCAACTCTTCTTACTGTAAATGTCGCCCCTGCTTCTTTTCCATGTTTTACAGCAATAACTAGACCTTCAAAAGCCTGAAGTCTTGTCTTACCTTTTTCAACGATTTTTTGCCAAACACGAATAGTATCACCAGATCTAATATCTAGTTTCTTTCTATCTGCAACCTTCACAGGTGTTTGGACTGTTGTTTGTGCCTCTGTCATAAGACTTACAATCTAACATAGCTTTAGGCACTTTGCAATATAGCCCTAGCTTCCTCAAAATCTTTTGGATAAGGGGCTATAATTGTATGTTCCTTACCCAGCAAATCATTAAAAGTTACTTGTTTAGAATGCAGTGCCAATCTTTGAAAACCTAAGATATTTTCTCTACCCTTACCATATAAAATATCAGCGACCAATGGATAATTTATTGCTTTAAAATGAACCCTTATCTGATGAGTTCTGCCAGTTTTTGGATGGACTTCTACCAAACTATACCCCATTGATCTTATTAAAACTTTGTAATCAGTTACGGCATCTCTTTGTTCCCCTCTTCCCCCTCTTTGTGCAGTCCACATTCTAAAATCCCTACCGCTCCTACTTATTGATCTATCTATTGTACCTTCATCATTTTTCATTTCACCCACCACAAAAGCTTCATAAACTTTTTCAATTTCATGGTTTTGAAATTGTTTTTTTAAACCTTGAAAAGATTCTTCAGTTTTTGCAACAAGCATAACTCCAGAAGTTTCTCTATCTAATCTATGCACAATCCCAGGTCTCGGAACCACCTCCCCTGTTGATGTTTTTCCTGACTCTCCAACATCTTTTAATTCTGGATACTTCTGCAATATCCAATCCACCAGAGTTTGCTCTTTTGTTTTTCCATCACTATGTACAACTAAACCCGCTGGCTTGTTAATTGCGATAACTTCGTCATCCTCGTATAAAATTTCTATGTTCATTTTATTTACCTCTTCTTCTATCTCTATTTGAAAACTCCTCTAATATACTCTCAAACTCTTGTTTAGAAAAATCTGGCCAAAGTGTTTTTGTAAAAAATAGCTCACTATATACACTCTGCCATGGCAGAAAACCTGAAAGCCTAATTTCTCCAGATGTACGAATAATAACATCAGGATCGGGCATTTCCCCTGTTTGTAAAAACTTACCAAAATATTCTTCTGTAATTTCTTCTTCTTTTGGATTCTCACTTACTATTCTCTTTACCGCTGAAAGTATTTCTGCACGACCACCATAATTTAATGCAAAATATACATGCGGACCTTTGTTATTTTTTGTTTTTTCTTCTGAATTCTTTAGTGAATCCTGCAAATCAGCAGAAAATTTTGTTATATCTCCAACATAATGTATTACACCACCCTCACTATGAAAATAGTCTAAATGTTTAGTTATGAATGTACCGATTAGATCAATGAGATATGAAACCTCTTCTTCTGCCCTTTTCCAATTCTCAGTAGAAAATGTATAAAAAATAATATGCTCCACTCCCAAATCTCTTGCCCATCCTATTGTATTTTTTAAAATTTCTCCTCCCTGCCTATGTCCCTCAAATAAGGGTAAATCTCTGTTCCTAGCCCACCTTCTATTTCCATCCATTATTATCCCCACACATTTTGGAACTTTAATTTCAT
Organism: Parcubacteria group bacterium; assembly: GCA_035438705.1. GTDB lineage: Bacteria > Patescibacteriota > Minisyncoccia > Phycocordibacterales > DATDWN01 > C7867-006. Next base: position 9,654 of record DAORIV010000014.1, on the reverse strand, counting down.
TGTTCATTTAAAAAAATAATACATTATTTTAATAAAAAATTCTAATGTGTAGCAGATTTGTTTCTTGTGGTCAGGAATAGTTTTTGGGCTCAAAAACTTTCCCGACCCGACCTCGCGCCGTCGCGCTCCGGTTCGCACAAGTACGAAAAAATCTGCGTTAAGCAGATTTGTTTCGTCTTGTGCGCGATACAGGACTCGAACCTGTGACCTACCCGGTGTAAACGGGTTGCTCTACCAACTGAGCTAACCGCGCATTAAAAAACATTAACTCATTTTTAAATATTTATCAATAACTATGTGCTTTCGGTAGGAATCGAACCTACATCAAAGCCTTAGAAGAGCTCTGTTCTATCCATTGAACTACGAAAGCAAAACAGTAATACACTAACATACTTTTCTACTTATGTTAACCCTCTACAGACTTGGATTATTTGGTATTGCCTTACCAGCCTTTATTTCAGAAAGATTTCTTTCTCTGTTATCAAAATCTTCAACTATTTTATCCAATAAATTATTGTTTACTTTTATCTCACTTATCTCCTCTCGTTCTGGCACACTAAACAATGTTCCGTTTTCTACTTTTATATAAAAGTAAGATGAAATAGCAATCAGAACCAGAGTCAAAATAAACATTGAAAAGATAATTATCATCCAATGTTTTTTAGGTTTAATACCCCTTCTCTCAAAAGATACTTTCTTTGAAGAGAAGTCTTGATACCAATTTTTTATTTTATCTAAATATTCTTTCATTTTATTTGTATTCTAATACACTAATTTCAAAAACACCTTGCCAATTCTTGTGTGTATTTGGATTCCTTGTTGCAGTGAGCTCTTCCTGATTAGATAAAGTTATTCTGTTTATTTTTACTTTATATTCTTGTGACTCCATTTCTGAAATAAACCTGTAAACATTTGGCCAAGATCCAGAATATTTTGCCCTAACATTTAATACTGATAAGGTCGTAGTTGATGATTTTGTATCAGAACTTAAATTTAGTGAATCAATTGTAATATCTATATTCAAATTCCTTGCCATACTTTCCAGATCTTCGATAAAAGCAACTTCTCCTTGTTTTGGTATAATTGTGCTTTCTACTTTGTTAATTTTAGGTTCAATACTTTCAAAAAGTTTTTGCAATGATGCTAAGTATTCATGTTTTGTACTCTTTGAATTCAAATCTTGCTCTATGGTAAGAATGGTTTCATTTTTTATTCTAATTTCTCTGTACACATAGTAAATAACACCAAAAAGCAACAGTGATAACAAACTTAGTCCAACTATTATTTTTTTAAAAAAATTAGATTGTTCCATGTTATTTTTCAATATTTATACTTATCGAGAAATCAATATTTTTATCTTTAGCAAGATTTGAAATAGGAAGATCAACTTTTTTAAATAAGTCTATTTTCTTTAAATTTTCAGAATAGTTTACAATTGATTCCCGCTTTTCTCCCATACCATTTATATTTAAAACTCCACTATTTACACCTGAAACTGTATAGGATATATCTCCTATCCTAATTGCAGATGTCTTTGTTGAGATAACTGAATCAATAAGTGGTATTACTTCAGGATACTCTAGTGTCCTGTCTATGTTTAATAATTTTTCATTAAGTGATTTTATAACAGCAGTGGTAGATGCCACTGGTATAGCAGAAATATTTTTACTTATTTCGTCATTTTTAACCAAATAGTCTTTTTCTTTATAATATGAAATGAGCCAACTAGGAAAAAGAAAAATTAGAAATGAAATCTGTGACAGAATAACAAAAGACAACACTATAATAGACAACCGTAGATGGTAATCCTTTTTTATCTGCTCTTTTAGATTTTCGGGTAGTAAATTAAACATATTTTTATACAAGTATTTTAGAAGGTATAGCTAGCCCTATGGCTCCAGCGTATTTTAATGAATCATTAAATGGAATTTCAGGAACATTTTTATTTATATCAAATGCATTTAGCCACACATTAGCTAACTCTGTGGGTGTTTTACTGTGTGTTGCAACAAAAGAAACCAATGAATCATCAGCACCCTCTCCACATATATATATCTGACTTATTTGTCTCTCAGGTTTACCTACATTTTCTTTAAGTGTATGCCAATATGTATACAACCTTTTTACTTCCTGCATAAGAAAAGCTGGATTATTTGATGACTCGCCCCTTGTTTGAATTGTAGAAGTAAATCTAACCACTCTAGAAGTTGATACATACAAACCAAACTTATCTTTTGAAAAATTAATAATCAATGACGTGTTGTTATTATTTGCTGGAACAATTGCACGGGTAACCGCTTGAGACTCTATCTCTAGTGAAATTAAAGATAAATTTGATCTAGTTGCTATATCAACGTATGAGTCAATTATTTTGATTGGCAAGGCAGAGACAACGACATCAATTAGATCTTTCTCAGGTCTTTCGAAAAGTTTATAGTCAAAGGTTAACTCTGAGGGTGACACGGGGACATTCTCTTCCATTTTAGATTCTATCGCACTTTTTATTTCATCTTCCCCTACAGCTGGTATTTTAGCTGTAAAAAGATAAGCCTTTTCTTCAGGTAAAGATATTTTTACAAATTTAAGATTAAGGTCTTTTTTAATTTCTGAAAGTATACTAACAAGCTCTTCTGTGTTATTAATCTGACCATCAACAACTGATCCAGGTTTTATTGGTCTTTCTGTATATTTATCCAAATGATGTATACCATTCTTTTTAACAAAAGAAACACATCTAACATATGAGTCAGAAATCATTATCCCAGCATAAGGAATGTCTAAAAATTTTGGAGCTGGAAATGCTTGAAAAATTTTCTTTAGATTCATTGTAATAATTATACCTTATACAAAGATACAATAACAATAAAAATTAATTAACACTTGCACCTGGAGTAACATTTTCATTAACACTAAGTAGTGAGAAAAAATTTTCTCCACTTACTGCAAGTATCATACCCTGACTTTCTAATCCTTTTATAGTTCTTGGTTCAAGATTTGTAGCAAAAGCACATTTTTTACCGACCAAGCCACTTGGTTCAGGATAAAATGATGATATTCCCGATACAATTTGTCTTGGAGTTTCTTCAGAAAATGAAACTTCTAATCTCAATAACTTATCGGAACCCTCCACTTTTTCTGCAGATAATATTTCACCTATCTTTATTTCAATTTTTTTAAAATCATCAATTGATATTGTCATAAATAATATTTTAAGATAATAATTTTAATACTTTTTTTATTTTCTCACTTGTAGTATGAGTTCCAGTAATTTTCTTCAAGGCATCTCTTGACTCTCTTTCTCCATAACCAAGTGATTTCAAAGCTTCTATAACATCCACATCTCCTGAACTATAAAAATCTTCTCCAGATGAAGATAACTTATCCTTAAGTTCTAAAACAATTTTTTCGGCATTCTTTTTACCCACCCCAGATACTTTTACCAAGTGGGTTGTGTCTCCAGAAATAATTGCGTTCTTTAAATGTGAGATACTTGCTACTGAAAGTATACTCATTGCAGATTTTGGACCTATCCCCGAAACAGTTATAAGCAACTCAAAAAAACCAAGCTCTTCTTTGGTCAAAAAACCATATAAATCAAGAGCATTCTCTCTAACTGCCATATATGTCCAAAACTCATACGTTGTATTTTTCCCAGAATCCAGACTAGCTGAGTTTGTATATATTTTATACCCAACTCCAGATACGTCTAAAATGACTGATTTCAAGTCCTGTTGTAATAATGTCCCCTTCAAATATCCGATCATGTGCTAATAATACATTATTTCATGAAAGCCAAGTAGGGGTTGATTTATTTATGAATATGTTATAGTATCTGCCTTATGCCAATAACAAAATCTGCAAAGAAAGCGCTGAGAAACTCTGGAAAGAAAAGAGTTTTCAACCTAAGAAAAAAAGATGCTATTAATAAGGCTGTAAAAAACCTTAAGGCTCTTGTATCTAAAAAAGATATTAAAGGTGCAGTAGAGTACATGAAAAATGTTCAAAAAGTTCTAGATAAATCTGTTAAAACAGGTTTAATAAAACTTAATACTGCTTCTAGAAAGAAATCGAGATTAGTAGCAATGATTAAAAAGGCACAGTAACAAAAAACCACCCTCCGGTGGTTTTTTGATATAGAAAGTTTTTTGTGTTAATTTTTGTTTACTGCTCTTGTAGTTTAATGGATAGAATGCTGGCCTGCGAAGCTGGCGATCCAGGTTCGATTCCTGGCGAGAGCACAAATGAAAAGTCATATTATGACTTTTATTGGAATCGAAAACCTTTGATAGTTTTTGTAATCAAAAACAGAAAAGGTGTACCGTTCCTGTAAGGAAAGATTCCTGGCGAGAGCACATCCGAAGGTACAAATTAAAAACCTAGATATATAAGAACCTTCTCAAGCAAGGGTTCTGTATTCTCCTCTTCTGGTAAATATTTAGAAAGTACATTCTTTATTTCATCCGCATCATCTTCGTGAATATGTAAAACTATAAATGGCATAAAAACTTTATTTGATTTCAAAAGAAGCCTAGGATAACTATCTCTTGTTTCTATCCAAAAAGACTCAATATTCGAATATGCATGTCTTGTTCTTCCGAATGTAACTCCTGACTTATCAATAGTTGCTGTAACCATATCTGGTCTCCTTGAGGCAAATATAGAAAGTGTAAATGAAGAAACAATAATAAGTATTGCAAAAATAACATTATTTAAAATAATCGCAATTAAAGCAGCTGACAAAGTTATGATGCCAACAATCCAATACCAATCGCTTGTTTTTTCTGTATGCAAATATTCAACTGTTTCCCATGATATTCTATCCATATTTTATAAAGTATTTAATATTGAGTCAGTTGCTCTGGGTCGCTCGTTCTCTATACCCGCCATCCATATATTCATAGCACAAACAATTAAAGCAAGATTTTTTATTATGTATTGACCTTCAATTGTCGGAACAAAAAACTTTGTCCATATTTCCCCTATTACCAGAAGCGGTAATGCGGTTGTAAATATATGTAAAGCAAACAATCCAGTTGCGACTTTTTCAAACTTAGGAATAAAAAACAAAACTCCTATAATCATTTCAAAAAGACCGAACAAAACAATAAACGAAGAAAATGGCATTACACCTGAAATAGTTTTATTAAATAACTGTTCAACCAAAGGGCTGGCTGGACTTTGTCCAATTACCTTCAGTATTCCGAACCAAAAGTACATAACAAACAAAGCTATTCTAGATAAAAGAACTGTTGATTGTTTTATAGTCATATAAATAATTATACTACTCCATTAAATTAAAGGCTATGAATATATGCACAAAAACTCTTGACCCTAACGTTACGTAATAGTTTATGCTATGCTATGTTGGTCGATATAAAACATATGAAATACACAGTAGCTCAGTTAGCCAAAATATCTGGAGTATCAGTTCGAACACTTCACTATTATGATGAAGTGAATCTGTTAAACCCGAAGAGAAACAGTACAAATGACTATCGTTACTATGAAAACGAGGAGCTACTTAGACTTCAACAAATTTTATTCTTTAAAGAATTAGATTTTCCTCTGAACAAGATAGAAAAAATCTTACTCTCCCCCACTTTCGATATGAAAGCAGTCTTGAGAGATCAGAAAAAACTAATTGAAATAAAGAAAAATAGATTGAATAAACTTATTAAAACAATTGACAAAACAATTAACAGCATAAATAAAAAAACAAATATGAACGACAATGAAATATATGATGGTTTTTCTAAAGAAGAGCTAGAAGCTTGGAACAAGGAAGCAAAAGAGCGTTGGGGTAACACACCTCAATACAAACAATCTGTGGGTAAATATGAGTCCCTTACTCGTGAGCAGAAACTGGAAATGAAAAAGGCTGGCGAGGATCTAATGCGAGAGTTTGTAAGAAATATGCCAAAAGGTCCAAAAAGTCCGGAAGTTCAAGCTTTAGTACAAAAACACTATGATGCACTAAAGTTTTTCTATGAACCAAACTTAGAAATGTATAGAGGGCTAGCAGATATGTATGTTGGCTACCAAGGTGACACTAGGTTTCGTGCTTACTTTGAAAAGCACGATCCAAAACTTCCTGAGTTTATGAGAGATGCAATATACGAGTTTTGCGAGAGCAATAAGTAATAAATTAAAACCGCCATCTGGCGGTTTTAATTATTGATGAATACAGCCGGCCCAACAACACGGTCTTCTCTTCCCTTCAACTAATTCTTCAATAGTTCTTTTTATTCGGTGTGCTCTAGTTTCCTGTTTTTTAGGAGAGATAACCCAACAAATAAACTCGTTACGAGCGAGTGGGGTTATGCTTTGCCAAGCAGATAGTGCGGATTTGTTTTTAGATAAAGCGAGTTTTAGATCTTGAGGGAGAGAGTGATGCATGACGGTATTATAACAGATATGGATGGAGTGATATTCGGTCAGGGATAATTTTGTTTTCGTCAAAACAAAATTTCCACGACCCTGACTCGCGCTTGTTTTGTACTCAAAACAAGGTCGCTCCGTCTTTCGAATCTCACATGCAAAGTGCCCCACACTTTGCTTCCATCCGACAAATCAAAACCGCCCACAAAAGGCGGTTTTGTTTGCGGATGGAGTGAGATTCGAACTCACGGCCCAGTTACCCAGGCGACAGTTTTCAAGACTGTTGCTTTAGACCACTCAGCCATCCATCCATGAGAGGTATACTATCAAAAAATGAAGATAATGCAAAGACTTATTTTTTAAGGTAGACTACAAAAATGAAAAGAATCCTAGGAATAGACTATGGAACTAAAAATGTGGGACTTGCACTCTCAGACGAAAGGGGTGACTTTGCCTACCCTCTTACAGTCCTTAAAAACTCCCCCACTCTACTAAATGAGATAAGAAAAATTCAGATTGAAAATGAAATAGAAACTGTTGTTTTCGGAGATTCTAAAAATTACAAAGGAGAAAATAACCCTATAATGGGACTATTGGAACCCTTTATAGAAATTCTGAAAAAAGAAACTGGTTTAAATATAGTGTTTCATCCTGAATTTTTAAGTTCAGTACAATCTGAAAAAATTCAAGGTAAAAATGACTTAACTGATGCATCTGCAGCAGCTATCATCTTGCAAAGCTATTTAGACACACAAAAAAATAAACAGTAATTTAATAAAATGCCCGAACTACCTGAAGTTGAAAACTTAAGACTAGGACTAGAGAAAAATATACTCAATCAAAAAATCCTGAAAGTAAAGGTCAGTAAGCCAAAACTCGTATCTGGAAAAGGCACACTACGAAATGCTTCAGCTAAAAAAGTAAAAGAGTTTGAAGAAGGCTTAACTGGAGAAATTTTTTTAAAAGTAGACAGAAGAGCAAAGAACCTAATATTTAGATTTAAAAGTGGCAAGATTTTACTTGTACATCTTAAAATGTCTGGTCAGTTTGTATTCAAGAACAAACAAAACAGTAGAAAAATAATAGGTGGACATCCAATCGAGTTATCGGAAAAAACTTTACCCAACAAGCACACTCATGTTATTTTTGAACTAAATAACGGAACTTTGTATTACAACGACACAAGAATGTTTGGTTACCTACTATATTTCCCAACCTTAGAAGTGTTTGAAAAAGAAGAACACTTTAAACTTCTAGGACTCGAGCCTTTAGATAAAAACTTTACCGTTAAATATTTAGAAGAGTCACTCAAAAATAAATCTGGAAAAATAAAAGCTGTTTTAATGAATCAAGAAATAGTCACGGGATTAGGAAATATATATGCCGATGAGAGTTTATTTGAATCAAAAATACGACCCACAAGACCGGCATCTTCTATAAAAAGTGATGAAGCAAGAAAACTTCATACAGCAATACTTAGAATAATAAAACGTGCTATAAAAGTTGGTGGATCTTCTGTAGCTACATACAGATTACTTGATGATTCGAGTGGAAACTATGCCAGAGAACACAAAGTTTATGGAAAAAGTGGTCAGAAGTGTCCAATGTGTAAAACCCGCTTAGTAACTACAACTGTGCAGACCAGAACCACCGTTTATTGTCCTAAGTGCCAAAAATAAAACAAATTAATAAATAATGTAGTAGAATTAATATATGAGTAAGGACGATACAATAGGAATAGTTATTCTATTTTCAATAATCGCCATAGCACTTTTTGGTGGTGCAAAGGGTGTTTCTATAAACAATAATGTAAGTAAAACACCGGAACAACAACAATGGGAGATCCAGAGACAACTAAATGAAGCAGAAACAAAAGCAGAACAGTTAAAAAAACAAATCGCTTTAGAGGAGGCAAATAAAAATGCCTCTATATATAAAGATATCGTTGATCTTTCTTTTGTAAGTAGATCAAATGACGCAAAACAAGAATATGTACAAATAAGAGTTAATACGTATAAGCAACCTATTAACGTTACAGGATGGACACTGAAAAGTAAAAGTAGTGGTGCAACAGTTAAAATACCTAAAGGAACTTACCTATTTTTTACTGGGACACCGAATAGTGAGGAGGATATATACTTAAACAGTGGTGATGTTCTATATCTAGTTACTGGAATATCTCCAAATGGAGCAAGTTTCAAAGTAAACAAATGCTCTGGTTACCTATCACAATTTCAAACATTCACTCCATATCTGTCTACTTATTGTCCACAACCAAGAAATGAGGACCTATCTTCTATACCAAAAACCGTCAATAATGATGCTTGTTTAGACTATATAGATTACTTCCCTTCCTGCAGAATACAGACAGAAACATTACCTGCAAACTGGAGTTACGAATGTACAAGTTTTATCTACAACAAAATAAATTATCCATCATGTGTCAGCACACATAAAAACGATAAAGACTTTTACCTTAATGAATGGCGAGTGTATCTAAAAAGAAGTGAAAAAATTTGGAAAGACAGAAGAGAAGAAATTATCCTATATGATAGTAACGGCAAAATAGTAGATACACTCGTATACTAATCTCAAATTTGGCTAATCTCATCGTCTAAATTTTACAAATATTCTTCACCTTACTGTTTGTAAGGCTCATCATATTTGCAAAATTTATACGCGACCTTATCTCAAATTTTATATTAGTACATACTTATAAAATCTTTTGAAGTGTATGTTTTATGGCACATCGCGGAAGCCATGAAGGACTGAGCGCGAAGAAAATTTCTAGCAAGAAATTATTCTGACGACAGAAAATATACACTGAATAAAGATTTATATTCCCAAAATACGAGACAAAGCAACGCCAAATGCCACTGATACATTTAACGACTCCTTCTCCCCCTTCATTGGTATCTCTGCAACCACATCACACAAAGATAATATTTTTCTATCCACTCCACCCACTTCATTACCAACCACAAACAAAACTGGATATTTTGCTTTAACTTTTTTGTAATCAATCGAAGACTCTGACTGCTCTATTGCGACAATAGTATAACCATCTTTCTTTAGTTTTTTTATTATTTTTTTAGGATCCTCATTGTATTCCCAAGGAATAGTTTTTTCCGCACCCAAAGATACTTTAGCAATATCTTTTCGTGCCCTTCCATATTCATCAATAGGAGTTGGAGTGTAACCAGATATAAATATCTTATTTACACCAAGAGCATCACTTGTTCGAAAAATAGACCCGACGTTGTGAGTAGAACGAAT
>DAORIV010000013.1:1462-13228 GCA_035438705.1 Parcubacteria group bacterium | reverse complement strand
TGTTCGGGCGCACAAATTAAAAAGACCTTTTTCAAGGTCTCTTTAATTTGTGCCCCCAACCAGAGATTATTATAACCATATTAGACGACAAACCTTATATGGAGGCACTATACAGTAAGTTGCTATACTTAAGGGAATATGCTCAAAAACTTTCATTAGCTTAAGTTTTTAACAACCCTAATAACATAAAAACTATCGCGACTAGGAATGCTAAAAATTGGATAAAAATTGTAAGTTGAAACAGAAAAATAATTTTTTCTGTTAACATTTTTCTAATATAGTTCCATACTATTAAATTATTTATATTTTTAAAAAAACTATCGGGTATTATAGGTCCTCCCCATTCCTCAATCCCAAGTTGTTTTTTATCGTTGATATTTAAATTTTTGTTAATAGTAGTATCTATATCAATAATATCAAAAAAGTGATTTGAAAATTTATTTGTAATATCAAAAATTATTGAAATAAAGCCAGATAATAATGATATTACTAAAAATACTAGACCATATTTTGTATGAAAAGAAAGCGGTCCTTTGTTTAATGCAAAAAATATTGAAAATGTTGCTCCAGCGATGACAATTAGCTCAAGTTGGGTTTTCTTAAGATTATCTAAGTCCTCTTTAAATTTTAACCGGAGGTTCTTTTTACTGCCGAGAACTTTTAAAATTTCTTTAAATTTTTCATCATTATCCATAATATAATAAAATCCTTTTTGCTCTCCAGGTTCTCAAAATTTATACCCAATTTTTCATAAATTCGATTCCTGTTGGGTCTAAGCCCAAAAACTCAAAAATCTATAGTTTTATTGAAAGGCAGGAATCTTTCCTTACAGGAACTGTACACCTTTTCTGTTTTGTTCGCTAGTAGCTCACAAAACTATCAAAGGTCTTCGATTCCTGACGAAAGCTCTCCCAGAGCTTTCTCCGGTGCCACAATTAAAAAATCCCCATTACAGGGATTTTTTAATTGTGCGCCCGGCAGGAATCGAACCTGCGACCCTCTCCTTAAAAGGGAGCTGCTCTACCGACTGAGCTACGGGCGCGTAAGACATAAAAAATTTATTTGATTAAATTTTTTGTTGACTTACGCGAGCCGTAGGCATGTTTTCTCAGTAGAGAAAACCGCCGAGGCGGGGTCGCGGAAATTCACGAGCGATGGCGAGTGAATTATCTGTGACCATTAGCATTTAGCTTTCGTATAAATCAACCCTTGAAATATACCAAAAAATCCAGAAATGTCCAATCCAAAATGCGGTCACCTGTACTAGGTGACCGCATTAGTAATAGAAAAACCTATTATCAGCCCTTCTTTTTGTATCGGGCCTAGCATTAGTCTCGGCATTTATCGTTCGAACAGCTTTATCAGTACAACCCATCCTGGTTGCAATATCGCGAATAGGAGTGGTTGTAGTTGAAAGTAATTTGATGATTATTTCCCTTTCTTTTTGAGAAATGTTACTTGTTCTGTTTAAAAATCGGTGTGCCAAGGAAACCTCCGATTAAAGTATAGCCCCCCAAGTTAATCTAGTCAAAACACTAATTAGCTGTTATTATCACCTACCAGGAGTTCTTATGGCAGACGAAAAGGTAAACAAAGCTAAACTTGGCCACGAAAGAAAGATGGTGGAAGAAAAAATCTTCGAGGTTGTCTTATTTTTAAATACCAATAAAAGCAAGCTGACAAGAAGACATCTAGTTGCTTATCTCAGAAAGAAAGCAACAGAAATTCATGCAGATATTATTGCTGAAGGTATCATTTCTCAAAGAGAGTAGGTAAAATATGAATCGCATATGCGCAAACTCATTGGTAGAAGTCTTACCCTTCGATGAAAACCATCCTGACGGCCAACTAAATAAATCTCTTCCTAAAGATGTAAGAGACTACATAATCGGCACACTTGGAGGAATCGGACCTTTCAAGGTAACAGAGGTAAGAAAATCACACACCAACAAATTCATAAGAGTAAGAACTTTTGACTCAAGAGAGGTTTGCCTCAAAGCATGCTACTTTAGAAAAGCAAATCGTCTTTAAAAAGGGCACTGTGTATACAGTGACCCTTTTTCATAAACACAATATCCATTTCTCCAACATAATACCCAAATCTCCTTCTCCGGTTCTCACTTGATGAGTCATATCTACCAACTGCATGGACATTTTCTGCAAATCTTCAGTTTTATAGTTTCTACTACCTCTCAAAGCATTCTTATAAACGAAAGGACTTAGACCTGTCTCATTTGAAGAAGTGCTTCTACTAGCCAATATCATGCTCTTTACCTGCCAAAAAAGTATTCCGTGGATCTCCTCTGGAGGCACTTTTTCACTCAAGAGATTTAAGTAGTACATCCACAACTTTTTCTTATCTTTATCTAATAATCCATCGTTTATACCGAAAACATTTATATCTTTTTTCAACTCAGTTTTCTTTTCAAACTCCTGAACTTTCTCAGAATACTTTTCAATTTTTTTCAAACTCACAGAATCAATTTTACCCTCGAGAAATAGAAATATTTGGTCTGAATCCTTTAGTTGTTCTAGTCTGTCTAATACATACTCCTTAACTTCTTTTTGCTCAAAAAGATTATCCAAAACCACAGTATATTTTTGTTCAAACAAACCTTGGGAAATTAGAAGTTCATCAAACTGACCCTCACTCCAATTCTCAGAAGTCATTTTGAAAACTTCTGCATCAGGGCGCTTTTTCTTTGCCAAATCTAAAAGGGAGTGAAGTTTCTCTCGTGCCTTGTGAGTATCAGTGCCATATAGAAAATAGTACATATTATTTAATTTCAGTAGTTTCCATCCAGTTATCTCCAACTGAAGCATTTGTAGCTAATGTAACTCCACTAGTTTTCTTTGGATCAATAACATTTTGCATTATTTTCTTTATCTCTGGAGCAACAGATTCAACTATGTTTTCTTTGACTTCATATACAAGCTCATCATGAACCTGAAGCAAAAGTCTCACATCATTTTCAAGTTTTTTTGATTTAATAAATTCATCCACATGAAGCATAGCTAGTTTTGTAATATCGGCCCCTGTTCCCTGTATTGGTGCATTTATAGCCATTCTCTCAGCAGAAGCTTTCATAAATGGAAGTTTGGAATTTATATCTGGAAAATATCTTCTTCTGCCAAAAAATGTTTCTGTATATCCTTTTTGCGCGGTCTCTCTTTTTACATTTTCTAGATACTCGGCAAGTCCTGAAAATTTATTAAAGTATCCGTCCAAAAATTCTTGAGCCTCTGCTCTATCTGTACCAATATTTTTCTGTAACGCTGTAACCCCCATACCATACATAACTCCAAAGTTAATTACCTTGGCCTTACTTCTCATCTCTTTTGTAACATCTTTCGCCTCCACCCCAAACACTTCCCTAGCTACTGCGGTATGAACATCCTCACCGTTTTTAAAAATTTCTATAAGTTTTTTGTCTCCTGATAGAAATGCTCCTATACGCAACTCTACCTGTGAGTAATCAAAAGAAACTAGTTTCCACCCCTTTTCAGCAATAAATGATTTTCTGATTTCCCTGCCAAGTTCTGTTTTGTTTGGAATGTTTTGTATTCCAGGATTTTGGCTCGCCATTCTACCTGTTGCAGCACCTGCCTGCAAAAACTCTGAATGCAATCTATTATTTTTATCTACCATTGTAGGAATAGCGTCTATATAAGTACCCAATAGTTTTGAAAATTCCCTGTATTGTAATATTAAATCTGCAATAGGATGCACCTCTCTTAGCTTCTCGAGCTCAGATTCTTTTGTAGAGAAGCCCCCAGTAGCAGTCTTCTTTTGGTTTTTAGGTTTAAGACCCATCTTCACAAAAAGCATTTCGCCAAGCTGTTTTGGTGAACTTATATTAAATTCTTCCCCTACTATTTTCCATATTTTTTTCTCGAGGGTATCTAGTTCTTTATGATATTTTTTTGAAAGCTCTTTTAATCTCTCTATATCTATCTTTACACCAAGCTCTGTCATTTTTTCTGTTATTGGCATAAGAGGCATTTCAATATTCTCCAAAACGTAAGAAAGATTTTGGTCTTTTATGATTTTCTGTAAAACTTTTTTGGCATCTGAAATATTGTTTGTTCTTGTGTATGACAAAATATCATTTATATCTGGGTTTGTTTTGTTTGAATCTATCACCCACAACATAAGTCCAACTTCTTTAACCTCTCTCGGATCTGCATCAACCACAACTTCTGTAGTGCCCACATCTAGTGATAAAACCTCTGCAACTTTGGCACCTAAAGTACGGAATTCGAACTGCACAAACAAGTCTTGTACTTTTTTCATGTCAATTTCATCTCTCCAGACTTTCTCTGGTAAAGTAAAATGTATCGGTGCATCACGACGAATAGTAGCCAACATTTTTGAAAATAATGCTTCTTCTTCCCCTGCTTTGAGCAACTCAATTATTCTCTTTTTAATTCCGGCTTTTTCAAAAGATTTTTCATCTTTCTTCAACTTTTTATAAATATCCTCAATAGTTCCAAAATTTATAATCAATTCTTCTGCAGTTTTTTCTCCGATACCTTTTATTCCAATAATGTTATCAGATGGATCTCCTCGAAGCCCCTTATAGTCTGGTAAAAGTTCTGGACCAAAACCAAATCTCTCTTTAACTGCTTCCTCGTTGTAAATAATTGTATCTTTTATTCCTTTTTTTAGAGTATATACACGAACCTTGTCATCATGAATTAGTTGCATCGTATCCATATCACCTGACGCAATAATAATATCTACATCTTTGTTATCTTTTAGTTTTTCAACAATAGTTCCAAGTATGTCGTCAGCTTCAAATCCTGGTGACGAGTAAATAGGAATATTCATTGCTTTGAAAACATCTAGCGCTCGGTCGAACTGAGCCACGAGCGCATCATCCGTTTTCTTTCTTCCATCTTTGTATCCGTCATATACATCATGTCGCATTGTCGGTCCGGCTAAGTCGTTACAGGCAATAATGTAATCTGGTTTTACATCTTTAGTCAGTTTTATTAGAAATGTACACAAACCATATAATGCACCAGTTGGCTCACCTTTACTTGATTTGAATTCAGGCAAAGCATGATATGCCCGATGCAGTATCGCATGCACATCTAACAGAACTAGTGTTTTTTTATTCTGTTTTTTACCTGAGTTTTTTACCATTGTTTCATTATACCACTGTATTAGTATTCAATCGTAACCTCTCTAGACGTCTCATTTTCCAGATGTCTTATGAATATTTTAATGTGTTTAGGTATAATATCTGCCACTCTTTCTGGCCATTCAATGAAAATAATATTTTTAGGATCTGAAATGATATTTTGGAAACCTAGAGTCAATAGTTCGCTTGAACTATCTAACCTGTAGGCATCTATATGTATAAAATGTGTAAATTTATTGTCCCGAAGCTCGTATATTTTTTCTATAACAAAAGTTGGACTCACAACATTTTCCTGTATTCCTAATACTTCAGAAACCGCTTGAGTAAAAGTTGTTTTACCAGCACCTAAATCTCCGTACAACCCCACAACAACTGCACCACTTTCTTTTGGTTCTAGTTTAGAAACAAATTCCTCGGCAATTTTTTTCATTTCTTCTTTTGAAGATATTTCGTATTTCATTCATTCGATATTAGCATAAAAAAAGCCGCTGGGGAGGATGGTGTCCTCCGCCAGACGGCGGTGTTTGGTAGCTACTTCGCTACCGGTTGTCGAGATTCACTTGCCAGCTGTCGTTCCAAACCCACTGCTGGCCAATGCTCTTTTGAATGAAGAAGTAGCGAAAGTCTGTCACAACCTTCCCGTTAGGAAGTTTGGTCGTAACAGTAAGCGGAACTTGCTGTGATGGCTCCCAAGAGTTGAGTTTGAAAGTCACACTCAGTTCTCCACCACCACAGAGATTACCAACAAGTTGTCCGTAACCTCTGAAAGAAGTGTTGATACTGACAGGTGTGGAACCCTGATTCAGTATTCGAATTCGTAGTGTTGATGGAAATGCAGCAAACGGATCGAACTTCTGATCTAGTGGAAATATTTCCACTGTAGCAGGGTCACAACCCGTAAGTCGTGCGTCGCGGAGAGCTTCGGCTTTCACCTTGGCTTCTCGCTCCTGTGCTTTCCGCAACTTCTCTGCCTCCCCCCGTGCCTGTCGAATCGCTGGTGTATCGCCACGCTGTTTGGCCTTCTGGGCTTTCTTGCGTGCTTCTTCCACCTCGATCTCCTGGGCGCGTGCGAAGATCTGCTGTTCCTCGAAGGTTGGCTTGTACATGATAACTTCGAGCTCAGCTTCCTTGAGTTTCTCGAGACGCTCTTTACGTTGCGTTCGAGTCTCTCGAGTCTCCTTGATTTCCTGCTCGAGGGTGTCTTCCTTTTCTTCCTTCTCAGCTTCAGCCAGTCGCTTCTGCCGAGCCTGGTGTTCCTCTGGAGTCTCGAAATTCGGAGACTCCGATGAAACCGAAGGATTCGGCTGTTCCGGAACTTCCGGAACGACTCGCTTTCCAGCGCATGCCCCCACGGAAATCGCGAGGGTCAGCACAGCCATAAAACGAACGATGAACAGGGCCATGTGGCACCTCCTGAATAATATTATACACCCAAATACACATATTGTCAATATGTGTATTTAACCTTATTTATATTGGGATAAATGTATTTTATATTAGCCATATTTAACATATAATGTATTTATGGTTATTTTTGACGAAGAAAAACAAAATAAAAAACTAGAGGAATTTCGAAAACAAGAAGAGGAAGATCTCACTAAAATAATGTCGGTTAAGCTCGGTATTCCCTATCTAGACTTAAGTGTTACTCCACTAGACATAGATTCACTTAGACTAATTACTGAACCTGAAACTAGAGAAGCTCAAATAGCGGTTTTTAATGAAATTAATAAACATGTAAGTATTGGAGTGCTATCTCCTGCCAATCCTAAAACTGTGGAGGCGATAGAAAAAATAAAAGAAAAAGGTTATACAGTTGATCTTTTTCTTGTATCTCACGCGAGTCTAAACAAAGTGTGGGAAAGATACAAAGATCTCTCATATTCTTTTGAAACAAAATCTGGGGCTATAGATATTTCAAATGAACAAATCACCGACTTCCTATCACAAGTTCAAACCATTCCTGATGTTAAAAAACTTATTAATGAAGTTTTATTAATGAAGAAAAGTTACAGAATATCTAGGATAATGGAAATAATTATTGCTGGTGCTTTATCCACAAAAGCATCCGACATCCACCTAGAACCTGAGGAAAGTTATGTAAGGCTAAGATACAGACTAGATGGAATTCTCACTGACATACTAGAGTTTGATTTAAATACGTACAGACTGCTTCTTTCCAGAATAAAACTAGTATCAAACTTGAAGCTTAATCTAAGTGGTGCCCAAGATGGAAGATTTAGTATAAAAATCAAAGATAGTGAAATTGAAATCCGTACCTCCCTTTTACCTGGAGCTTATGCTGAATCAGTAGTACTAAGAGTTCTTGATCCGAGTTCAATTTCTGTTGGTCTGGAACAACTAGGAATTAATCAGAAACTCTTGGATGTTATACTACACGAAATAAGTAGACCAAATGGAATGATACTCATAACAGGACCAACAGGTTCTGGAAAAACCACAACTCTTTATGCATTTCTCAGAAAGATCCATACACCCGAGGTAAAGATAATTACTATAGAAAATCCGATTGAATACCACCTGCCTGGTATAGTTCAAACTCAAACCGACGAAGCAAAGAATTACGGATTCGCAGAAGGTTTAAGATCTGCACTTAGACAAGATCCAGATGTAATCATGGTGGGAGAAATTCGTGACGGAGAAACAGCAGATATTGCTGTAAACTCTGCGCTTACCGGTCACTTGGTTTTCTCAACGCTTCACACTAACAACGCAGCTGGTACATTCCCCCGCTTGATTGATCTTGAAGTAAATCCAAAAATCCTTTCATCGGCAATAAACCTTGCAATGGCACAAAGACTAGTAAGAAAACTCTGTGATAAATGTAAAAAACAAATTCCACTGGAAGGAAGAGACAAAGAAGATGTAGTAAGAATCGTTAATGAAATTGAAGACAAAGAATATATTGCAGGTTTGAATCTAGATACAGTATGGAGAGCAGAAGGTTGTGAAGTGTGTCATTCTATCGGATATAAAGGTAGAATAGGTGTTCACGAGGCAATAATAATGAACGAAGATATTGAAAATGCTATCAAAGATAATCCTAGTGAAAGAGGTATAAAAACTGCAGCTAAAAAACAGAAGCTTTTAAGTTTGGTTCAAGATGGAATAGTAAAAGTTTTGAATGGAACAACAACACTAGATGAACTAAAAAGAGTCGTAGATATAGAAAAAGAATAGTAGACACTCGTCAAATTGACAAAATAAATTTAATAGAAAAAAAATTCCTAGACATGGGTTATTCTATAAGATGTAGTGCATAATCCCCTTGCTTTAAGTCTCCTGAGACTTATAATTGGATACAGAGAGGTTGGTAGTTTTTTGAAAAACACAGTTTATTACTGTATTTTCCAAAGCATAAATCTCTAAGCAACACTTTTAATAATGGATACCAAAAGCTAAGTATTTTACAAAGGATAATTCCAGAATATTACACAAGGTAATACCCAGAATGTCCTCGTGGAAACACTCTTAAACATGAAAATGCTTAGTTGCTTAGAGATTTATATTTTGGAAATTAAAAGCCGTCAAAAATGACAGCAGAAATCTCTTTATTTCAATGAAAACTACTAGGCCCTAAGTCTAGCATAGATTAATTTCTTTGTCAACAGTAGTATTTTGACTTGTGTTTTATAGTATAATAGGACTTATGAAAGAAAAACTCAGCAATGAAACAGATAAAGACGCACTATTTTTAGACACCACCCTACGCCCATCTAAATGGGATGACTATATTGGACAGAAAAATATTAAAAAAAATCTTCAAATACTTCTAACGGCTGCAAAAGAAAGAAATCACCCACCAGAACACATACTTTTTTATGGATCCCCAGGGCTCGGAAAGACAACCCTATCACACCTTATAGCTAAAGAAATAAATGCTCAAATGAAAGTTACCTCTGGTCCAGCAATAGAGAAAGTTGGTGACCTTGCCTCCATACTTACAAACCTTTCACCTGGAGACATTCTTTTTATTGATGAGATTCATAGACTAAACAAAACTATTGAAGAGGTTCTGTACCCTGCAATGGAATCAGGCTCTCTTGATATTATTATCGGTAAAGGACCGAGCGCTCGCACCATACAGCTAGAACTTCCGCCATTTACACTTATTGGTGCCACTACTCGTATCGCCATGATATCCTCCCCTCTTCGTTCACGTTTCTCTGGAGGTATCTTCAAGCTTGAGTTCTATACCAATGATGAAATTCAAGAAATCATAACTCGTTCAGCTAAAATTCTGGGTATTAATTTAGACAAAGAAGCAGGAAGTGAAATCGCCAAAAGAAGTAGATTCACTCCTAGAACTGCAAACTATCTTTTAAAACGCGCTAGAGATTTCTCTCAAGTTCACAAAAGTGATATGACAAAAAAGTCAGTAGATGAATCCTTGAAACTACTAGGGATAGATGAGGTTGGTCTTACTCCAGCTGACCGTGATGTATTACACACTATAATTAATAAATTTAATGGTGGTCCTGTTGGACTTAATACTTTAGCTGCAGCAATGTCTGAAGAACAAGCGACTATCGAAGAATTTAATGAACCTTATTTGATACAACTTGGTTTCCTAGACAGAACTCCAAGAGGACGAGTTGTGACTGCGTCTGGCTACGAACATCTCGGACTTAAGAATAACAATAGTCTTCTTTAAAACTTCCAATTTAGCAACAAAAAAACTGCCAGAGCTTCTTTGTTAAAATGAAGTCTAACAGTTGAGTGGTTGGGGCGACAGCCGCCCCGTCCACCGTTCGATCCCTCTGGGGATCTACCTTTCGCGCTGCGTATCAGCGACGCACGCGAGACGCCTCGTGGTTGTTGAGATGGAACGAGACCATCGTCGAGCCTCGACAGGCCGGGAACTTGGACATAGTGGAGTCCCCCACTTGAACACGTAAACCCTGCGAAATGCAAGATTACCTTAAAGAACAAGGGTGTCCTTATTTATCTTAACAATATGTATAAATAAGGCAAGTTGATTCTTTGCACTATTTTATATATCCTGTTTGTATGGCAGGACATAACAAATGGTCAAAAATAAAAAGGCAAAAAGAAAAAACTGACGGACAAAAGTCCAAGATTTTCGGCAAAATGGTAAAAATGATTTCGGTAGAAGCAAAAAAGGCTAATGGTAACCTATCTTCCCCGGGACTTAAGGCAGCTATTGAAAAAGCAAAATCTTTTAACGTTCCAAATGACAATATTGAACGTGCAATCAAAAAATCTTCTGAAGCAGGAGAAACAGAACTGGTGGTGTATGAAGCTTATGGTCCAGGAGGATGTGCAATGATTATAGAGTCTTTGACTGATGCTAAAAATAGAGCTAATCAGGAAATAAAAACCATACTAGCTAAACATGACTGTAGTATGGCAGGTGTTGGCGCTGCATCATGGGCATTTACTCACAATATAGGAGAAGACTGGATACCTACAACAACTGTACCTCTTTCTGAAGAGGATGGTGAGAAACTATCTAAACTAATTGATGAGTTGGAAGAGAGTGATGATGTTCAGGACGTATATACCAACGCAGACTAAATATGAAAATAATCTCAATTGACCCCGGATATGAAAGATTAGGACTGGCGATAATAGAGAAAGAAAAGAATCAGAGAGAGGTTTTGCTATTTTCTGAGTGTTTTAAAACAAGTGCCAAACTACCCCACCACGAACGACTAGCTCTTATTGGAGACAGAATTAAGGAAGTAATAAAGAAATGGAAACCAGAACAGTTGGTGACTGAAAAACTTTTCTTCGCTGGAAACCAAAAAACTGCACTTTTAGTTGCTGAAGCACGTGGAGTTATTTTATATACTGGAAGTTCCCTTGGTCTCGAAATATTTGAATACCGTCCCAACGAAATCAAAATCGCCATAACTGGTTACGGTAGTGCTCAAAAGAAACAAATGATGGATATGACTCGAAAACTTATTAAAATTGATTCTAAAACAAACTCAGATGACGAACTAGATGCCATCGCCATTGGCCTAACCCACTTTGCAATACATAGATAATGTGATTAAATCTATATCGGAGGAATTACCAGATGCAAGACTATCTAGCACTAGTTAGGTGGACAGTTACCAGTCAATTAACTGGAAAAATATTAGCAACTGATTCAGACTGTTTTGATTTCAAAGCTGAAAATCATGATGATGCAAAATCAAAAATAAAGTCTCTTGAAAGAGAAGAATTTAATCCCCCAAGATCAAAAACGGTCTATAAGGTCGTTCGGATTTGGAAGGTTGAAGAAATTAGTTTAGATTAACACGGTCGGACAGGAAACTGCTCCGGCCGTTTCCTGTTATAATACCTCAACAAAAAATTATTTTGAAAAACATAAAACTTTTATAATTTTGATGAGATACGAAGTTGAGAAATTGAAAATGTGAGGAGTCTTACAGGTGGTAAGGTGACGAGAATTTTTAATTACGAAACGAGTAGATCGCGAAATTTGGAAGTTTTAGTTACGTAACATCTTTAGGAATACATCCTGTGGTATGTCGACAGATCCCCGGCCACGTTCCTTCATCTTCTTCTTTCCCTTCTTCTGCTTCTCACGAAGTTTCATTTTACGTGTAATATCTCCTCCATACAT
>DAORIV010000013.1:0-1362 GCA_035438705.1 Parcubacteria group bacterium | reverse complement strand
TTTCGCATACCCTCTATTTCATATGATATGGAAGCAAAACCTGAAGTTACACTCTTTAACTTATCAAAAAAGTTTCTCATTAATTCACGAAGTGGCATTCTAAGTCCTAGTCTTGTTCTATCCTCTCCAAAGTTTTCTGATTCCCCTATCTCTGCTTCATGCTCGTAGAGAAGTGGCATAAGATTTCCTAGATGTGATACTGGGACGATAATAGTGCAGTTGACCCAAGGTTCTTTAATTTCTGAAAGAATTCCTTCATCTGGGAAATTTGATGGAGAATATATTATTTCTATCTTTCCGGCTTTAGGACCACTTTTATAAGTAACTTCATAAGTAATAGTCGGCATTGTTACAACAAGTTGTAAATTAAACTCTCGATGAAGTCTTTCTGAAATAATTTCCAAATGAAGCATTCCCAAAAATCCACATCTAAATCCCCTACCCAAAACTCCCGAAGATTCTTCTTCAAATGTATATGATGAATCTGAAAGTTTAAGTTTTCCTAGTGCTTGTTTTAGAGTCGTAAAATCATCCTGACTTTCTGGATATATAGAAGCCCACACTACAGGACGAGGCGACATATAGCCCGCTAAAGGTGGCAGTGAATCATTTACACCTGCTACAGTATCTCCTACAGAAGCTATGCCAGGTTCCTTAATACCAGTTACTATATACCCTATCTCGCCGGCTGAGAGTGATTCTACTGGTTTTTCGTCTGGAGAAAATATTCCAACTTCAATAGAAGTAAATACCCTTCCAGATATTTTAAAAGTAAGTTTTTCGTTACGAGAAACCTTACCGTTCATTACGCGAATAAAAACCACAACTCCTTTATGAGTTGAATATTTAAAATCAAAAATCAATGATCTAAAAGCTTCTGTTGTCTCAGTTTTGTGTGGTGCGGGTATTCGTTTAATTATTTCTTGAAGTAAAGTCTCTACCCCTTCTCCTGTTCTACCAGATACCAACAGTATTTCTTCTTCTGTACAGTCTAACAACTTAATTACTTCAGCTTTAACATCCGCAACTCTAGCAAGTGGCGAATCTATTTTGGATATAACTGGAATAATTTTAAGACCTGCCTCACGTGCCATTCCAAGAGTTGTTAAAGTTTGAGCCTGAACACCTTGTGTACTATCTACTAGAAGTATCGAACCTTCTACAGCCTTAAGAGCACGAGAAACCTCGTAAGAAAAATCTATATGACCTGGTGTATCAATAAGATTCAAAACGTAAGAATTACCACCAAATGAGTAGTTCATTCTTACAGGTTGCATCTTTATGGTAATTCCCCTTTCTCTTTCTAGCTCCATAGAATCTAGGACCTGATCCTGCATTTTTCTTTTTTCTATAGTAGCTGTT
>DAORIV010000012.1:1757-15517 GCA_035438705.1 Parcubacteria group bacterium | reverse complement strand
CCAGCCAGCTTGAGATAGTTTCGGACTCCGAGGAGGCTCGAAATAGCTCAAGTAATCTATTCTGTCACCGCATACCTGCTGAGAGCAGTATTCAAGACAAAAAATCACTGATACAAGTCGGTGATTTTTTGTTAGTATATTTTGTATGAAAATAATTACACTTAATACTTGGGGAGGAAGAGTAAAGGAGCCTTTTATAGAATTCATAAAAAAATATAAAGATGTAGATGTGTTCTGCTTTCAAGAAATTTATGACAAGGCAGAGGAAATAATGTCTGGAGAGTATCCAGAGGACTCTATGAATATTTTTACAGATATTCAAAATTTGCTTCCTGAACATATAGGATTTTTTAGACCTTCATTACTTGGTGTATATGGTCTAGCTATTTTTATTAAAAAAGACATAGTTATTTTGGAAGAAGGAGAAAAATTTATTCATGTTTCAAACAGTGAGGCGATCACTGACGGACATCATTCTAGAAACATGCAGTGGATTAAATTTAATTTAGATGGAAAAATTTACACAATTGCTAATGTTCATGGATTATGGAACGGAAATGGCAAGGCAGATACTCCAGAAAGAATTGCTCAATCAAATGCAATTAAGGAATTCCTGAATATGGCAGAGAATCCAAAAATTTTGTGCGGTGACTTTAACCTAAATCCTGACACTGAGAGTGTTAAAATATTAGAAATGGGAATGAAAAATCTTATCAAAGATTATTCCGTATCCACAACTAGAACAAGTATCTACTTTAATAAACCAGGAAAATCAGAGAAATTTGCTGACTACATCTTTATTTCCCCTGATATTGAAATTAGGGATTTCAAAGTACTTTCAGAAGAGGTTTCTGATCATGCAGCTTTGTTATTAGAAATATAAGTTCCAACTTCATAACAGACGATCAGCCAGCTTTTGCTGATTCAGATGGTTGACACCCAATTTAGGTGCTATTTCTTTCTCTTCAAAAATCAAGCTAAAACTGGTATAGTTTAAATAAATATTATGGAAATAAAATCTCAATTCACAGACAAAGGAGGCAAGCTTGCTGAAGTTATATATCAAGACGCAGATTCATTTGAACATCTTTTGGATAAGAAAGTGACGCAAACGTACGGTGTCTGTTTTGTTGGCGACAAAATTGTAATCGTTCATAGTATTAAAGGTGGTAGTCACTGGGTTCTACCAGGTGGAAGTGTTGAAGAGGGAGAAACGTTTGAAGAGTGTCTAAAAAGAGAAATTCAGGAAGAATCGAATATGAAAGTTCTTTCATTTGCACCAATTGGGTATCAAGAGGTTCATTTTGACGGGAAGATATTTAATCAACTACGCTATGTTTGCATAGTGGAACCTTATGGAGATTTCATTTCTGACCCAGATGGAAGTATAACTGAAATAAAATTAATTGATCCAAAAGATTACAAACAATATTTCGATTGGGGTGAGATTGGAGAGAGAATTATAGAAAGAGCAATAGAACTTAAGGGTAAATTAGGATAATAAAACTATGGAAATAAAATCTCAATTCAAAAGTCGTAATGGAGAAATGATTGATTATGTATACAGAGAAGGCTCTGATCCAATAGAAGGATTAGAAGAAAAAATTCTACAGGCCGTTCATGGCTTTTGTTTTTATGGAGATAAGTTAGTTGTGGTATATGCAGGCGACAAAGGTTACTGGACATTTCCTGGTGGAGGCATAGAACCAGGAGAAACATGGCAAGAAGCCACAGTTAGAGAAGTAAAAGAAGAATCAAACATGAAAGTGCTACATCAGGAATTGATTGGTTATATAGATGTATACGAAAAAGATAGGATCATAAGACAAACTAGATCGCTCTGCATTGTAGAACCTTACGGAGACTTTGTTGCTGATCCCGATGTGGATATCACAGAAATAAAATTAGTTGATCCTAAGGACTATGGAGAATATGTTAAATGGGGAGAAATTGGTGATCATATTGTTAAACGAGCTTTAGAAATACGGAGTAAGTATAATTGATTAATATAATCATATGAAAAAACACATTATCATAGCAACATATGATGGAATAGGAACTCACTATTCAGGCGTTGGGACAATTGCAAAAAACATCGTATCTTCTCTGACTGATATATCAAACAGTTTAGATTTTAAAGTTAGTATCGCCTATATCAATGTTGATAAAACATCAGCGGTATTTAATAAAGATTGTTTTGAGGCTGCAAATAATCTTGTAAATAAAACTGGCGGACAGATGATACCTTTGTGTAATTCTACTAAAGGTCAGAGTGAGTGGGATATGTGGAGAAGTTTTAATGAATGGAATTTTTCTTGTGTGTCTCTTGTTACAACCTTGAATTTACTTCTAAAAGAGGATGAGGATAATGTGATCATTTTAAATGACACCCCTTTTTTATTTTTCGCCAAATATAGAGATTTGGTTACAATTAAAAATTTGAAATGTTTTTATTTCCCATTAAGTACTGGTAAGAATCATGCTTTTGGTGATGAAGATTGGAGAAATAATAGAATTAGGGTTGAAAAAAAATGTTTTGAACTAATTGAGTTAGAGAAGGATTCGAAAGTAATATCTCTTGGTAAAAAATTTGCAGAACGCATGCACGAAGATTACGGGCTTAATTTTAGTGAAAAAGATTATTTACAAAATGGTTTATGTTTTGAAAAGTACAAGGATTTTCTTGATGAAAAATTTAATAACAAAGATCTTCTAAAATTTGGAATAGATATTAGTGAGGATAAAAAAATAATCTTTGCATGGGGGCGATGCTCTATTGCTAAAGGTTTTAAAGAACTAGCACAGGCTTGGGTTCTTGCATACATAAGTCTACCAGATCATTTTTTAGTTTTGCAAATACCGAATAATTCTGGAGAGAATGAATATTTTCAAGAAGTAAAAAATATTTTAAGTGATATACCTAGAGTCATAATTATTGATGATTTTAATCCAAATATTTGGAAAACAATCTTGAGAAATCAAAATACAGATGTTGTGTGTATACCTTCACTAATGGACCCTTTTCCACATACGTCTATCGAAGCAAAGCTTTTGTCAAAAGACATGAATTATATAACATTAATTAGTGATGTAGATGGAGCGGTTGATGCTTTTGAAAAAGATGAGTGTATCTACGTTAATCCAAGGGATAGTGCTGAATTTTCTAAAAAGATAATCGAAGCTATAAATCTAAATTACTCTGAGAGGAGAAAACTAATTGAAAGAAGTGACAAAACTAGGGAAAAATTTAATTTTCATAAAATAATATCCTCTTTCATCAAAGATAATCTTAATTGGTGATGAAAATTAGACTTAATAATGTAACATTGCTGGGGATAGATTGTGTTAACCCAAAACAACTGTTAACTGCAATTAATATTTATACAAGTAAGATAGATTTTGAGTCTGTTAAGATTTTATCATCAGAGAATATTAATGATAGTAGACTAGTGAAAATTCCAAAGATATCCTCCATGCAAGAGTATTCGTTGTTTTGTTTAAAAGATTTGTATAAATATGTCGAAACAGATTTTGTTCTACTTATTCAATGGGACGGATTCATCCTAAATCCAGAAAGTTGGACTGATGAGTTTCTAAATTACGACTACATTGGCGCACCCTGGGTCGTAAAAGATTGGTCTATAAATGATTTTGGATTTCCAGAAAAATTGAGGGGCACACGCGTTGTTGGTAATGGAGGTTTTTGTATTAGGAGTAGAAAATTTCTTGAAGTTTCGTCTAGGTTATATAAGTATAAAATATTCAAAACTTATCATCCAGAAGATATAGCGGTGAGTGTTTGGTATAGAGATTTATTTATTAAAGAAGGGATCAAGTTTGCTCCTGTAGAATTGGCTAGAAAGTTCGCTATTGAAGGAGGTGATGATGTGTACCACAATCAATTTGGTTTTCATGGGTTTTACACAGATTTGGACAAATGGATGAATGAAAATAAGCAATATATGAATGTTGTTCAGTCTTATTATGATTTTAAAAAGAATATAAAAAAATATTGGAAGCCTGATGAAATAGTAATTTAATCCAGTAAAACATTATTAGATAGAAAATCAAGAAATCTAAAAACATTTTTACTGTGTTATAATACTAAAATGATTTTTCGGTGGTCCATTTGGGGTGATCATATTTCAAAAAATATAGAGCTACTGCAGTACAGCATAGCTTCTTTTCAGAAGTATTTTGGAAACAATAACCAATACATTATTTATACAGATAATATAGAGTTTGTTACAAAGTATTTTGATTCAAGTATAATTGTAAAACTCTTTTTACAAGACTCCGTATTTTTTTTAAAATCAAAAGCTACGTGGATGAAATGGTGTCCAAGTGTAAGGTTAGATTTAAGGGAAACGGAGGTATATGTAGATTCAGATGTTTTCCTTTTAAAATATCCGAAAGAAATTGATGGTTTTATAAATGATCCACAGTTGAAATTTGCAATAATGGATGAATTTAATGGGCAGTCATGGCAACATGGTGCAATGGCACGTAAATCAACAAATCAAACTCCTTTTGTTAATGCTGGTTTTTTTATTCAGAAATCAGGTTGCGACATAACACAAGATTTACTAAGTGAATTTGAGTGGTGGAAGCAAAATGTGCCAACAAATGAACAAACTCATCATGATGAGCAAGGTGCATTAGCAGTAGCACTTACAGACCATTTAATTAATGGTGAATTGTGTATTTTACCAAAAGATAAGTATGTGCTAATTGGTCCAAATGAAAATCAGGAAATAAAAAACCTCGAAAATATTACTATGTTTCATGCTGTATATCCGGATCATCCAGCCTTCTACAAATTCAAGAATTATCTTGATGATTTACTAAAAGAGTAAGTTCAAAATTTTCGTTATAAATGTTACAATCGAACAATATGGATCGTAGTAAAATTGCTATTCTCATGTCGGTGAGAAATGAGGAATCATATATTGATCTAAATATTTCCTATCATCTGGATTTAGGTTTTGATTACATATTTATTGCTGATCATTGTTCAACTGATAAAACTCAAGAAATACTTAATTCATATAAAGATAATTCGAGAGTAGTTGTGATCCAGGAAACAAACCCAATTTTTGATCACGCAAGAATTGCAAATAATCTCTTGAGCTACGCAAAGTCAAAATATAGAATAGATTGGTTCATTTTTTTAGATGTTGATGAGTTTCTTTCAATAAAGGAAAAAGATGTGCATGACTTTGTTGATAGATTAGAAAAAAACAATATTCCATATGCAACTATTGGTTGGGCGAATGCTCTTTTTGATTATACTTTCAAAGATTATACTTGTTCTCCAACTCACCCTGTGGATACAACAAAATATTTTTATCCTTGGCCAGAAAAAACTTGGCAAGAGTATGGACATTTTAGAAAAGCAATTGTTAAAAATCACGACAAAATGGAAATAGTTGTTGGTGGTCATTATGTTCGTACGGAAAATAATCCAGATTTTTTTGGAGTATACAATTGGAACCCTTTCATTGTTCCTCCACATGAAGCTAAATTATTACATTTCGAATTTCGCGGGAAGGCTGATGAAATATATGGGAAATGGAAAAAACTTGCAGAATTTGAGAATGACTCAACCTCAAGCCAGAATGCACCTTGGATGGAGAGGATCGAGACGATTAGAGGCTATGTTAAGGAATTTGAGGGTCATCTTGAGAAGATAAATAAAAGATGGTTTTCAGAGCACAGGACTTTTTGGGGGACAATCATTACTGACGATAAAATTAGTTACGATACTACCTTAGTTAAGTGGTATGGGAAATATTTGAAAAGAAAGATAGAGAATGGAGAAATTAGATCAATGTGTTTAGTGAGGAGGGGTCATTTGGGAGATGTTATTATGACTGAACCTGTTGCACGATTTTTATCTAGCTATACTAATGATATATCATTGGTAACTGAAATAAAGGAAGCTAGTAAAATATTTAATACTTACAGCAAGGTATACCCTTTTGATGATCTTGTTACTGGTAAAATTCGTGCAGATGCTGTCATTAGACTTGTGCATGAAAGAAGTGACAATAAAAAAACATATATACAAGGATATATGGAGTCTATTGGTTTTTCTGATACAAAGATTAATGATATCCCGCTCATTTCCGATTCGTGGAAAAAAATTGTTGATGAAGAATACATTCTTATTGCACCTCATACAAGTTTGTGGGAAGAAAAAAAGAGGAATTGGGGTTATGATAAGTTTGTTGAGCTTAAACGTTTGATTGAAAAGGAATTTAACATTAAGTGTGTAATTCTAGAGAAAGACTATTCTTTTTCAGATATGATGTCACTCATTAAACATTGCAAATTTATTGTAGGAAATGATTCTGGACCAACGGTTATTGCACAGAGTTTTAATAAGAAATCATTTATAATTTTCGGTGCAACTCACCCAAAGTATTTACATTTATCAGAAAATGTGGTATCAATATACGATAAAGATCGTCATAAACTTTGTTCTCATGTAAGTAGAGAAGAAGAAATGAGATGTTGTGAAGAGTTTTGTATGGATAGAATTAGGGTTCCTGATGTTTTGGATACAATCAAAATAAATATATGACTGACTCAGAAATGAAAATAAAATT
Organism: Parcubacteria group bacterium; assembly: GCA_035438705.1. GTDB lineage: Bacteria > Patescibacteriota > Minisyncoccia > Phycocordibacterales > DATDWN01 > C7867-006. Next base: position 8,906 of record DAORIV010000012.1, on the reverse strand, counting down.
ATCCTATATAACAGGTTTGAAGCCTGTGGTTTTAGATGAATTAAAAAAAATTAATTTTGAAATAATTAGTGAAGATACCGATTCATTTTTTATCGAATTTTCAGAAAAGGTCATACAACAAGTAAAAAAGCTAAGGAGTGTAGCTCGTGTGTATCTAGTTATGCAAGGCGATACATATCACCCGACATATATTTCAAACCATAAGTCCGTTTTAGCTGGTCTTATTAATATGGTTATTGAATACTATGACTTCAAGACATTCAAAATTAGCTGTGCCGGGTCTGATTCGCCTGAAGTTAGAAGTATTGCAAGATATATACGAGATACCTATATACTGGAGGAAAATGACGAGGCAGACTTAAAGATACACATTATAAAACTAGATAGTGGTTGGGAGATGGGTGTACAAATAACCCCACGTCCTCTTTCAGTGAGAGATTATAGAGTTGTTAATATGAGTGGAGCAATGGATCCAACAATAGCATATGCAGTAAATTCTTTTTGCAATCTTGATTCAGCACATTCGTATTTGAATATATTTTCGGGCAGTGCAACTTTATTAATTGAGGCGGGACAATGTTATCCAAACTTGAACAAATTACTTGGTTTTGATAATGAAAAGAAACATCTGTCCTTGTCTGTTCAAAACATTAAAAAGGCAGGTCTTATAGAAAGAGTTCAAGTGAAGGAATTGGATATTTTTGATAAGCCAGACCTAGGTAAATTTGATGCTATTGCCTCTGATTTACCTTTCGGTATGTCAATTTTAAAAGGTGAAGATCTAGAAAAACTATACGAAACTTTTATTCAATATTGTGAGGATGTGTTAAATACTACTGGTAGATTGGTTGTCTATACTAGCGAATATGAAATCATTGAACCTATTCTACTTAAGTCTAAATTCAAAATAATTCAGTCATTACAGTTAAAATTTATAACTAATGTAGATGCGTATTTAAGACCCAAGATAATTGTTTGTGAATTCAAATAAATATGGAAGAGGTTGATCTAAGAAAATTTTTAGAAAAATACAGAGATAGTAGGGTTGATTTTTACCGTTTCCCGGGAAATTATGGAGATTCACTAATCTGGCATGGTACAAAAATACTACTAAATAAACTTAATATCATTGAAGATTACGTTGAAATATCTTCTCAAAAAAAGAATAACGTACTATTTATAGACGGTGGAGGTAATTTTGTTGATTATTATTCAGATGTAAAAAATTTCTTAATTGAGAAAAAAGATTTGTACAAGGAAATAGTCATCTTACCTCATACTATTTTTGGTAATAAGCAGATTGATATTCTAAATAGTTTGTCTGGTGATATTACAGTGTTTTGTCGTGAAAAAACTTCTTTCAAATTTGTAAAGGAAAATTTTACCAAAGGGAATATTTTTTTATGGCATGATTGTGCTTTCTATAATTCTTTTCCAAAATCAACATCTGGAACTGGGGCGCTTAATGCTTTTCGATCAGATATGGAATCTACTCTTAATGAATTACCCCATACAAATGAAGACATATCATATAATGGATATGCTACAAAACCTCTTGATGAGTTCATTAATATATTAAATAAATACGAGCAAGTTAATACAGACAGGTTGCATGTAGCCATATGCGCTACACTTCTTGGAAAGCAGGTAAAATTATTTCCAAATTCGTATTATAAAAACAAGGCAGTTTTTGATTATTCTTTAAAAAAATTCCCTAATATAATTTTTGTTGATAAAATATCCTAAATACTTACTATTTTATTAGCTAAGGTGATCTTACTCCTTATGCATGAAAGTAATTCTCTCTTCTCAATATTAGAAGCTTCTTTGAGTACATACTTTGCATAATTTCTGATATCTATATCTTTAACCTCGATTTTTTCCACGCAATGTCAGAAACAGGTGAGTTTATTGTAGCTACAAACACTGGTAGCCAACTTCCCCACATCGTATTTTCCTCACCTAACCTTATTTTCGTAGTTAGTACAAAAAAGATTGTCCCAAATCTTGAGGAAGCAGACCAAAGACTATGGCAACATGTTATACCATTAGAAGATGAAAGAATGATGGGTGTATACAATATGCACACAGTCGCAAACAAAATACTAATATTTAAAGGCGAGAATCCTATGATGGGCAGAAAAGTTAGAGTCATATTTGTAAATGAAGATCTAGGTTTCTAAACAGCAAAACACCCTTCGGGGTGTTTTTTTGATATTCTTGATATAATCCCAATATGAATAAAATAATCGCAATACTAGTTGTCCCCTTGCTGTTTTTACCTACACTTATAAGCTCACAGGAAGTTCATGACGATTTTCAGGGAACTTTTAGAGGCATGGTGACTGAGGTTGTGAGTAGAGAAGAAAAAGATATACCTGGCACAGATACAAAACACATATACCAAGTAATAAATGCCGAAATACTAGGTGGTCCAAAAAAAGGTGAAGTCATCCAGATAGAAAATGACTATTTAGAATTAAAAAAGGGGCAAAAATTCTATTTTAATTACAATATATATGTAGATGGAAGTGAATCATATACAGTTACAAATGTAGACCGAAGAAGCGGGCTTGTTTTTTTGGTACTTGTATTTATTTTTGCTGTGATTTTCTTTGGGGGTTGGCAAGGTGTAAGGTCACTAGTAGCATTATTTGGAAGTTTCTTTGCAATATTCTATGTTTTAATGCCTGGATTAATAAATGGCTGGGATCCAATACTTGCGAGTTCTCTTGTTGCAAGTGCAATACTATTTATTGCGATATTTTTTACTCATGGGTTTAATAGAGAATCTACAGTTGCTTACGTAGGAACAATGGTTGCAGTACTACTTACAAGTATTTTTTCTATGTTTGCAGTGAGACTTACTTCCTTAACAGGTATAACAGCAGACGAAGCAGTATATCTAAATTTTAATACTAGTGGCACATTAGACTTTACCGGACTTTTACTTGGAGCAATAATTATCGGAGTTCTGGGAGTACTAGATGATATTGCAGTAACGCAATCAGCAGTTGTAAGTGAACTCTATGACAGCAATCCTAATATGGAAAGAAAGGAAGTTTATAAACGTGCTATGCGAATCGGACGTGAACATGTTGGAGCTTTGGTTAACACTCTTGTACTTGCTTACACTGGCGCCTCTTTACCAGTTTTGCTTTACCTAAAAACATCTGACTTAAGCTTTGAAACAATAATTAACCTTGAAGTATTTTCTACAGAAATAGTTAGAGCTGTTGTTGGAAGTCTGGGACTAATACTTACTGTTCCTATAGTCACTATCCTTGCAAGTATCTACTTAAAAGGACATAAAAGTAACCACTTGCATACTCATACCCACTCCCACTAAAAGTGGTATAATGAGTTCACTTTAATCAATTAACAATAAACATATGGAAGATACAAATAATCAAAATCAAGCAAACCAGAGTACTAATAACACAATGCACTCTGACCCTGTAAAGGATTTTACATCTGGTGCTCAAAACAATGACACTGTAATGGGAGTTCTATCATACCTAGGACCTCTTGTTTTAGTTCCTTATCTAATGAACAAAAACAATGACTTTGTTAAGTTTCATACCAAGCAAGGACTAGTTTTATTTGGTGTAGAAATTGTTGCAATGCTTGTATCATCTATGATGTTTTTATGGATGATTTCTGGGCTAATTAACCTTGCTGCTGTGGTATTTACAATTATTGGAATCGTAAATGTTGTGCAAGGTCAAAAGAAAGAACTACCTATTATAGGAGCTTGGGCAAGTAGTTTAAAATTCTAAATTTGAACTAAAATAAAAACCACCATATGGTGGTTTTTATTTTAGTTCAAAAAAAGTATTGGCATAATGCACGGCTATACCACCGTAACTTTTTTCATTCTCAAATGCATTTTTAAGCAACGCCAACTGTGAATTGTAGTAGTTTCTAGACTTTCTATTAAAAGTTATATATGAAGGTGGGAAATCTCCAGTCTCCTGAGCAATAACGACTTTTGTACTGTAGTTATTTGCTACATATATCTCATCTTCAGATATTTCTATAGAACCATTTTCTCCTTCCGCAAAATTTCTATATGACATCACAATTAATTTACTGCCTCTCCTTCTCTCCAACACTGACAATAAATGTTCTAAAGTATATCTACTTTTACCTTTATACTTAAATATCGGAGTTTCAACAGTACTGTCATCATAAAACTCTGGTATAACTACTGCAAACTCTAAATCTGTAACTGAAAGCTTGGTTATGGTTTTATCAATTAGATCAAGAAAGTTTGTTAGAACTTTCTGTTTATTTTGTTTATACTCTGGTAATAAGTATACTTCTACATCATATTGGAACCCTCTGAATTGCTCTACATTTTCTCTATTAAAGGCAATAACATAATCTAAAATCACACCAGGTTTATATAAATGTCCTTCTTCTGCCCAGTTTTGCCAACCAGCTGCAGCATCAACTTTTATTCCATTTGAATTTGCATTAGATATGAAATCCTTTAATGTGGATGTGAATTCATTTAGTGCTTTTTCCTTTTCTACTCCGTCTTGCATTACAAAAATATCTAGATAAGAATCTATGGCTAGATATATTACATTAACCCCATTTTGTTTTGCATTCTTTATTACCATATCCCTATACTCAGGAGTAATATATTTTGTTGGAGTCCAAAGCCAAGTTCCATTTTCTTTACTTCCATCTGTCAGTATTTCTCTTCTATCTAGAAATGAAGATAAAACATTCGACAATAAACTCCTCCTTTCAAAAAAAGAAACTCCTTTGTATTCATCTAAAGCAAGTTTGGCATTCTCAGTTGTAACCCTATCATTAAATTGCTTCGTATAAACTACATTTTGCCTTTTGGGAGTATTATCTACTAGCACCTGACTTACATCTCTACTTTCACTTCCTTTATAAAACCAAATAGCAAGAAATAAGAGAATAATCACTAGAATCACTTTTTTGTATTTGAGTAAAATACTTATTTTCTTTTTCATTAAGAATTTGAAATGTTTATTATTGCAAGTTCAAGTGGTAGTGACTGTATATAGCTTCCAGAAGTTCTATCCAAAGCAGTCAATAGTTCAATTAATACAGTGGAAGAGAAGTTTCCTTCTTTGGCCATAGAAGTGACAAACTCAAACTCAGCATTACTTAAATCTTCTTTCATTGAACTTATATTACCAAACTTGGCCAATAAAATATTTCTAACTAATTGAAGTAAGAGTTTAATAAAAACAGTCATATCTATATTTTGAGAAACTGCCTTTTTTACCGCATCTAGACCGGAAGCTCCATCCTTTGAGGCAAGACTTCTAACAACTTCATGCAATAGCTCCACCTGTGGTGCACCCGTAACTAGCCGAACCTCTTCTTCAGAAATATTTTTATCACTTGAATAAGAAATTATTTTTTGGAGTATACCCAATGTATCTCGGAAAGAACCGTCTCCTAAAATAGCAATGAGCTCAGCTGAACCTTCATCCATCTTAAGACCTTCTTTTTTTACAATATTTAAAACAACTTTTTTCAGAATATCCTGATTTGGTTTTTTAAAATTATATACTTCACATCGAGATAAAACTGTTTCAGGTATTCTGTGAGTTTCCGTTGTGGCCAATATAAACACAACATGTGAAGGAGGTTCCTCTAATGTTTTAAGAAGTGCATTGTTTGCAGACTTAGATAACATGTGCACCTCATCTAGAATATATACTTTGTATTTTGATTCAAAAGGTAGGGTGAAAACTGACTCATTTAGACTTCTTATATCATCCACACCAGTATTTGATGCTGCATCTATTTCATAAATATCATTTTTACTTGTGCCTATAGCATCTGCAAATATTCTAGCAATTGAAGTTTTACCAGTTCCTCGTGTGCCTGCAAAAAGATATGCGTGAGATATTTCTCCAGATTTTGCTTCAGCTTCTAAAATCTTTACAACATGGTCTTGACCAACAACTTCAGAAAACTTAGAAGGTCTGTATTTACGATATAAAACTTCAGTCATATATACAGTATATATTATCTTTGAAACTACGAGAAATGCCACGACAGCGGGAACTGTCGTGGCATTTTGCTAGAACTTCCAGGTTTCCACAAACCTTTCTTCGCCCTCAAGGCGAAGTGTACGAAGTGGTATCGGAATGTATCGACCACGATGTGGTCGAGAAACTCTTTTGCCAAACCTCCAGAATTTGGTTGGTGCCCGTCTGGTACGGACAGAACGTCTCTTGTACTTGAGTCGTTGCATCACAACCTTCCTAGGTCTTTAAGGAACTCACTTATATAAAAAATATCAACTTCAAATAAAAATGTAAAGTATAAAAAAAGAGACGCTTAGTCTCAATGTTGATCGGGACCACGACGGGAGAGCTCTTCCCATCGTGGTCCCTTACTGCTCAGCCTAGGAGTTCCACTTAGCTTTGCGGAGCCGTGTAACCGGTATAGCTCCATTCCTGAGAAGAGTATTCTCCTTTAGCTAGTTCCCAATCGAGCTTTTGCGGCCCGTCACGAAACGGATGAGGATGTATTTGGCACACCTCTCTGCCTCTGCCTTCATGGGTTCCGGAAAATACTTTATTCCTTTTAAAAATTTTTGCAACAAAAAACCACCGACTATGTCGATGGTGTGGTTGGCAGACAGGCCACGGTGTGTAGTTTAAGTGCAACTACAAGCACCGTGACCCTCTGCTACTTGCGTCCAATCTTCCTGCTCAAGCCTGTGTGTGCTTATCAATGGGTTAGATGTGTCTAGCCAAGTTGAACCCTGCTATTCCCCACCGTCACTGGGGCGTCTTAACAGAATCCATTAACTTGGTGGATGAGCCGGCTCCTCCATGTTTTCGGCACACTGAGAAGAAGAGATGTAGTACTCCCGGACCACCAAGGTAACCAGATCACTGTCTGGCATCCCTATCGTTCCATTTGTAATCCTATCATAGGATATAAAATATGTCAAGTTCTAAAGTCTGCTAAATATCCTTCAACTATTTCCCCCACTTCTGTAGCATTTTTTGCCTCCATTAGTTTCATACGAAGTTCTTTTGCCCCTTCCCAACCATTAACGTACGCTTTGTAGTGCTTTTTCATTATTGAAAAACTTTTGTGTGGTAACAACTCCTCGTATAGTTTCGTATGTTCTACACA
>DAORIV010000012.1:0-1657 GCA_035438705.1 Parcubacteria group bacterium | reverse complement strand
TGTTCCCAACGTGCTGGAACAAGTGACATTTCTTTTCGAGTTCTGGCATGAATAGTTACAACAGCAGGATTTGTTTCTAAAATTGCAGGAAGCCATGTCTCTAGTTCGTTTTTGTTATAACCAATTCTTGTTTTTACTGACACTGGTAAGTTCTTTCCATTTTTCTTTGCGCCCTCCATTGCTGCTAATATAACTTGTTTTGCCAATGCGGGGTTTTTAATATGTCCGGCTCCGGCACCTTGTTTCTCTATACTTTTATCAGGACAACCCATATTTATATCTATGCCATCAAAACCTAAATCAACAGCAAGTTCTGCTGCTTTACGCATATTTTCTGGTTTACTTGTAAAAAACTGTGCAACAATAGGCCTCTCTTCATCTGTAAATGCTAAATCTTTTATTAATGCGTCATATCCCCCAAGAAAAAGCCCGTCAGCCGAAACAAATTCCGTCCAAGTTACATCTGGCTTTCCATATTTCGCAATGATACGACGAAAAGCAGGATCAGTAACATCTGCCATAGGAGCCAACACCATTATCGGTTTTTTAAGTTTAGTCCAAAAGTTCATAACATTAACGAGAAATATGAAAATATAAGTAATCCACTATTCTATTTATTTGAGTTTATAAAATAACTTGTTTCCATACCTTAAGTCAATATAATCCACTTTTAGCTGACCTTGTTTTAAAGCAAGTTCTGGTGAGTCCAAAAGAATTTTAAGATTATCAAAAGTTAAATCCAATGACTTTCTAGTATCAAAATATATTAACCCGCCTCCTTGTAATGCCAGTGTGAACTCCCCCTCATCTCCAGATTTAAGATATGTTGGTTTTATACCCAAACTCTTTACTTGTTCGATAAAATCATTCACAGCAAGAAATTCAGTAGAAGAAGCCATATATTTTTTTCCGATCGGATTTTCATCAGAAACTAAACCATAGTATTTAAAATACACTGTCCCAGAAAAATCAGGAGACGGAGCAAAAATGGTACTAAATGAATCCATAAAATAACAATCTTCTTTCGGAAAACCAATATCAACTGTGGTAGTAGAAATGACTGCCTCAGGAAGCCTACACCAAATAGCAATTGGTTTTCTTTCGGTAATATCTACTTGTATTCTATTTAGACCAATCAAACTGATATCTAAAGTATCAATTCTTTTAAACTTATCTATGAGATGTTTCCCCAACTCTTCTTTTTTATATAAAAAAGCATTGTCTTTTGGAAACAACCAGAAGTATTTACCTCGCAAAAATAAAAGTGATTCTTCTTTTACTTCTTTTTCAGTTACTAGTAGACCTCCAGCTAAAGATACGTCTCCGATACGAATTTTCGGTAAGTGAGAAATATATGAAAAAATACCCAGAACAAAAAGTGAAATACCGAAAATGATTGCGTATTTTATTCTTTTTGCCTTCCTTCTTCTTCTTAAAAGTTCTTCACGTTGTGGCAAGTTATTGATCCCCATAAAAATAGTATAGCAATTTTTGAAACATTTTTTATAATTTTCTTCCTCCTCATATCTTTTTTAGAAACAGAATAATTTCTTGCTAGAAATTTTCTTCGCGCTTGTGTATTCACTCACTCCGCGATGTTCTAAAAAAGTTATGAGTCAACGAAAATTCTTTAAACTACTTTCCGTAACACATACAT
>DAORIV010000011.1:0-15666 GCA_035438705.1 Parcubacteria group bacterium | reverse complement strand
TTACTTGAGCTATTTCGAGCCTCCTCGGAGTCCGAAACTATCTCAAGCTGGCTGGGAGACAGGGAATCGAACCCCAATTAAAAGCTTCAAAGGCTTCTGTCCTACCGTTAGACGATCTCCCAATATTCATTTGAAACAGATACTATAATAACACTTTTTTGAATTTTTACCACCAATTGTTTCATTAGTTCTCATATATTTGACATAAAATATAAATATGGTATAATATATAAAATATGAGTTGGTATAAAGATAAAAATGGCTACCCACGATGGAAATTTAACAATAAGTTGGTTCACAGAACCATCGCGGCTAACAAGGTCGGGGGTATTATATTCCCGGGATATGTAGTTCATCATATTGACGGAAATAAAATGAATTTTAGAAAATCCAATCTTTGGATAATGAAAAGAAGTGATCATTCAAGACTACATGCAATTGAGAGATACATTCTTGAAACAAAAACCGCATAATGCGGTTTTTGTTTTGTGATATATTTATCTTATGCCTACCCTCAAATTCGCCCCACACCTCGTAACACAAATACTATCAGGACAAAAAACTTCAACTTGGAGACTTTTTGATGATAAAAATCTAAAGGAAGGGGACGAACTAATTTTCGTAAACAAAGAAACTGGAGAGCAGTTTGGCACAGCTAAAATTACAAAACTTGTAGTTAGAACTCTTGGAACTTTATCTGACGTGGATTGGACTGGTCACGAAACATATAGTTCAGAAGAAGAAATGTATAAAACATATAGTGGATACTATGGAGACAAGGTGGATGAAAACACTGAAGTCAAAATTCTCTCCTTCTCTTTCCTCCCACTCTAACCCACTGCTATAATACCTCTATGCGAACAACTACAACTCTATATATCATGTGCGGTGTCGGTTTTTCTGGTAAATCTACACTAGCGAAAAAGATTGCTGAACATACAGGTGCAGATTTAGTAAGCCAAGACGGAATGTATTTTGAAAAAAAGGGTGAACTTAATATTGATCAAGACGATGATGCTCAATGGGAGATGCTTTCTAAATTGTGCCATGAAAGAATTTTAGAAAAGTTAAAACAAGGTAAATCAGTTGTGTTTGATGATGTGGCTTTACGTTTCGAACACAGGGACAAACTTAGAGAATTAGCTAAATCGGTGGGTGCGACTACAAAAGTCATTTTTCTAGATACTCCTATTGAAGTCCAAAAACAAAGACAAGCGCAAAATTTAATTACAAAGGAAAGACATGATGTAAAACAGGAATATTTAGATCAAGCTATCGCTGAGTTGGAAATACCAAGTTCAAGTGAAAATGTTTCAGTGTTCAAACCGGAAACGAAACTTGATGAATTCCTTGCTTCATTAGATTAACTTCCTCCCACCCCAACCCTCTGCTATACTACCCGTATGACAACATTAAATCCATGGATAAATTTCAACGGCAATGCCGAGGAAGCTTTTAATTTTTATAAATCAGTTTTTGGTGGAGAGTTTACAAAAATAGTTCGATTCAAAGACCTAGCAGGACCAGACTTCCAGGTGCCTGAAGCAGAGGCAAATAAAATAATGCAAATAGTTTTGCCAGTAGGCGGATCAAATGTGCTAGTGGGAAACGATGTCCCTGAGTTTATGGGAAAGGTAAATGAAAACGAAAACAGAAGTAAGATTTATTTAATACTAGATAGTAGAGAAGAAGCAGAAAGGGTATTTGGCAGTCTGTCAGAAGGAGGACAAGTGGAAGGACCGATGAGTGATAGCCCATGGGGAACTTATGCAGGAATGTTCCGTGATAAGTACGGTGTGGAGTGGATAGTAGAATCTAAGTAAAAAGTTTGATGTTTTAATTTGGTAATACTGGTATGATTAGGTTATGGAATTGGTATTTCACCATCACTTTATTGATAAGTTAGCTTTTTTAAATGGATTTGTATCTGGAGTTGCTTTGTATCCTCAATTGTATTCAGTAGTTACGGGTGGAAGTACGACTGAACTTTCTTTGGCAACCTTTGTGATCATATTTGTAAACAGTATTGTGTGGCTTCTCTATTCAATTCACAGAAATTTACTTTCACTTGGTATTGCTTCACTACTTAACAGTATAGCTAGTGGTATTCTTGTTTCTTTAATTATTTTTGGAATGTAATAATAGATAGTATTTATAGCAACTCATGTGTATTTATATACTTGCTTTTTACATATTTTAATGTATAATGTTTGAGGAAGGAGGTGAAAAATATGGCCGAAGACGGAGTTATGCCTCAACTGACCGAGAAAGAAATCATGAGGCGGAAAGACGAACTTCTGGTGAAGTTCTGCGAGGAAAGAGGTATCGACCCTACAAAGATCGATGCCACTCAGCTTTCTACCTTCTGTGAACAGGAGGATGTGAAGGCACTCCTTGCTGTCCAGTACCGGCGTAAGTAGTGCAACTAGGCCCACCAAGCAAATGCTTCGGTGGGCCTTTCGATTTGGTATAATGCTAAATATGAAAGAAAATAAATATTGTGAAAGTTGTATGATGCCTTTTAGTAAAGATCCACTTGGAGAAAATAGAGAATCAAAACAGTATTGTAGTTACTGTTATCGTGGTGGAAAACTTTGTTATGAAGGAAATGATTTGAAAGAGTTCAAAAAAGCTATGGTAGATGAAATTGTTAAAAGAGGTGAGAGTAAAATCAAAGCGCACCTTTTCGCATTTATAGCTGGTTTTGCTCCTCGCTGGAAAAATAAATAACATGAAAATATTTAAAGACATAGATGAGTACATAAAAGCAACTCCAAAAGAATTTCTTCCAAGACTAAAGGAAATGCGAAACTTATCAAGAAAACTTATTCCAAAAGGAGTTGAAAGTATTAAATATGGAATGCCAACAATAGAACTAAATGGAAGAAATTTTATACACTTTGCAGGTATGAAGGGGCATTTGGGTTTTTATCCATCACCATCTGGGGTAAAAGCAGTTGAAGATGAATTAAAAAAGAAGGGAATTAGTTATTCGAAAGGTTGCATACGATTTCCATATGACAAAGCGCTTCCAATAACACTTATTACAAAGGTGATTAATTTCAGACTAAAAGAGGAGAAAAATAGAAAGAAGAATTGATTTTCTTTAGAAATGTTGTACCTTTACTCTGGGAGGGTGTATGAACCCAAATAGATTCAGAAGGGATGTTGCTGAAATCTCTATCGGCAAAGATGACTTCCTTCGGTTCTTTAATGGCGAAGAAGTTGCCGTTGTGATTTCAAATGGCCACTTTTTGAAAGTCGGAGATCTTGTTTCCTGTCGACTGGGAATAATCGATAGCATCGCAGAAGTAAAGACGATAAGTTATGCTTCAAGGGGTGTGTCGAAAGACACCATCACCTTAGTTAAAGCAAAAGCGGAGGCGTAGATGACCCAAGATGAAAAATGGAGAGAAGTGCAACTCTCACTCCTCGAGCATGAACGAAGAAAGGTTTTTGACAGGATTCGTGCTCGAGTAGGTTTTGGTATGCGTGTCTCAAGACTCATTCTGGACATTGTGTCTGAAGACCCGGAGTGGAGGCACTATACAAACTCGATCGAAAAGCTGAAACAGGCTTAGAACACAGACCCGCTATGGTATGCCATAGTGGGTCTTTTGTTATAATATAAATATGCACAATATTGATTTCAAAAAAAGTTTAAAATTTTCATTGTCTTTGATTCTGGTACCACTTATAGGTTCATTGGTTGTTGAGGGCTGGAATTGGAATTTATTTGATTTTATTTTTGCATTTGTCTTCTTCTTTATTGTAAATTTAGTTTATCAATTTGCACTTGCAAAAGTTGAATCAAAGAACAAAAAAGTATTTATAATTTTTGTACTAACAATTTTATTTGTATATATTTGGGCAGAGTTGGCTGTAGGGATATTTACAAATTTTGGTTCATAAAAAATATTTATAAAGTAAAACCGCTCGCTAAATGCTGTGCATTTAACGAGCGGTCCTGGTCAGAAGAACACCGACGGTTTTGCTGGTTTCCTCATCTCCTTCATCGTGCGTGGCTTGTAGGTCGGGTTTGTTCGACCTACGGTCGTCCGTGTAGTCGCATTAACTTTTGAAAGGTGAAATGCGAGGCTCAGGATGATGTACAACAGTGAGAGGAACATGAAGGGAATTGCCATCATGACTCTCACTTCGTCATTTTCCCTCAGCACTTTTCCGGGCCAGCGCAGAAGCTCGAGAAGCCCTGCAATGAACACAACGCCTGCGAAAAGAATTCCCATTCCTTACCCCTCTAGTAGGTTCTCAGGTACTCGCACCTGTGTTGTGGCAAGCCGAAACTCACCGAGTACACCAGCACTGTGGTCATCTTGGCTCCTGCACTGCAGGTAGCGACTTCACTTGTCTGTTTGGTCCACAGATCACGCCACTTCACCGTGACTTGTGTCGTCTGGTCAGCGGGGGACGGTGACACACCGCCGAAGTCCCTCGGGGTAGCGATCTGGATATCCACCATGAAAGCGAACTCCGAGTACGGCGCGATTGAGATTTCACGCGTTCCCACAACTACCGCGACATTGCGGTCGCTTCTGTTGTGGGCAATGAACGGAGCTTTCTCGGTGGTGAAGTTTGCACCACACCCCGAAGAGAGCAGAGCCAGAAAAAACACTATCAAAAACCTCATAAGACCTCCTATTCTATTATAACACACAAATATGCTACAAGTCAAATATAAAACACCACCTTTAGAGTGGTATTTTATATTTCAGTTTATTAAGTATAGGTCAGTTCTATACTCGTGGGGGTTTGTTAAAGTTTCCTCGTTGTCCTTTGAAGCCATGACCTCCCAGCATCAAATATTCTTTTGGAATATTATTTGCTTCAGCCCAGCTTTTAACTGAGTCCATCAAGGCTTTCATTTTTTCTTTTTGCTCTGAGGTTATTGGAACACCTTCGGTATGAAGTTTGTCCATCTCAGACTTTATTTCAGCTTGTTTAGTTTTAATTTGGTCAGCTTGGGACTGGGTAAGTTTCCCATCTGTTACTGCTTTTGCAAGTCTATCTGCAAAATTTTGTGCAAATTTTGCTTGCATTTCATCTCTATGTTTTTGCATTTCTGTATTCAGAAATGAATTTACTTCAGTTTCGTTAAGTCCAAACTTTTGTGCCAAGGCTGTAGCAAATCCCGACATGAAGTTTGGTTTGTTTGTTTCTGTAGTGTCAGCACTTACAGTGCTTACTCCTACAACAGTAGCACCTAGTAGTATAGCTAGGGCAAGTAAACTTTTGGTTCCTATTTTGTTAAACATTCGTATTTAATTGTTTTGTTAATCTAGTAAAGAGTATTCGCGAAATACACACAACGGTATTACCGTTTTCACACTGGGTGTAGTTGTAAGAACTCGTTGTGTATCTATTGTTACAGCTGTTCAAAGAATTTATTTCACTACTTAGTGTTTTAATTATTTGCTAAAATACAAATATGAATTTAGTAAACAAAATTTCATTTAAAAAAATATTTAAGTATCTTATATTTACATTTTTTGTATTTCTTACTTGGCAATTTTTAAAAACACCACCTCTTACTGGCGACTGGCAACAACACTTGGCCACTCCATCCATCGCTGAGTTTAATGGAGATTTTGTGACCGTTAAAAATGTTAGAAACTACAGATACGGACCTACAGAAAAAGATATGCAACCAGGATATTACGACAGAACATACGACTTAAGAGATGTAAAAAAAGTTTGGTATGTTACAGAGCCATTTAACGAAAATGAAATGGCAGCTCACACATTTGTTTCTTTTGAATTCGGTAGCGGCGATTTTTTGTCTATAAGTATTGAAGCAAGGAAAACTAAAGACCAAGTTTATAGTATTTGGAAAGGTTTTATGAGGACATATCCACTAATGTATGTTGCTGCTGATGAGAGAGATGTTATACTTTTGCGCGCAAATCTTCGAAAGGATAGAGTGTATCTATATCCTATAAAAATAGAAAAACCTGAGAACGCCAGATTACTATTGGTTGATATGCTTACAACAATGAATGAACTTGTTACAACAAAACCAGCTTGGTATAACACACTGTTTGCAAACTGCACTTCGGCGATTGCAAAACATGTAAACAAACTTTCTCCAGGAAGGATCTCAACATTTTCATGGCGATTGTGGTTGACTGCATCAGCAGATGAACTGGCGCATAAAGTCGGACTTATTGATACAGATTTAAGTATAGAAGAGGCAAGAAAAAAATATTTGATTAACGAAGCATCAATGAAGGCAGGGGATGTTCCAAACTACTCTAAGTTTATTAGAAATTTTAAATAAATTTTATGTACATTATTTACGCTTTGCTAGGAGCACTTATGGCAAGTTTGGGAACAATTTTTGCAAAACTTGGATTGAAGGGCGTTGATTCAAATTTATTAACTGCAGTACGTGGAATAATAATGGCAATAATAGTTTCTATTACTGCACTGTCTCTGGGGAATCTTTCTTTTGGGGCACTTAACTCACTGTCGTCCAAGCAATGGATTTTTGTAACATTATCTGCAGTAGGTGGAGCACTATCTTGGATTTTCTTTTATCAAGCTTTGGCAGTCGGTCCAACAGTCACAGTAACTGTCATAGATAAACTCTCAATTGTGCTTACAGCAGTTTTGGCACTAATAGTTTTAAAAGAGGGGGTTACTTTGCAAACAAGTATTGGTCTTATACTTGTTGCATTCGGAACACTTTTAGTCTCGATTCCTTTTGAAAAAATAAAAATTCTATTTAATTGGTAATAAAAAAGAGGTCCAGCTAGCCGAAGCTACTGAACCTCTGTTTGTCGCGACTTTCGTCGCTTCTGGACTGACTAGGCGCCCTGACGGAGCCGGACCACGCCGGACTTCATGAGCGCCGATGCGAGGCCGTTGATCGGTCCCGTGTGGACCGTGGCGATCTGGCTCTTGTCGAAGGTCTTCACGACCATCGGCGGTTGCGGAACTTCCGTCACCGTGAGAAGCGGCTCGTCCTTCCGGCACCCCGTGCCACGCTGGTGCACGATCTTGCCGTCGACGACTTCCGACTTGTTCTCCGACACGAACTTGTTGCACTTGCTGCACCGATCGGTCATTCTCTCACCCCTTGGATAAAGGGACCCCGTTGGGGAACCCGAATTACTCCAGTGTCAATACTATCATACTATCTATATTATGTCAAGTAGTAAATATTTAGTATTAATTAAGAAATCCTTGCTATAATTTCATTATGAAAAATATTTTAATAACTCGTGAAATAGAAAAAAGTGGAATAAAAATTCTAGAAGACAATGGTTTTCAAGTGAAAGTTAATACGGATGAGAAAATTCCTACACAGGATGAAATAATAAAAATGTTAAATGAAAACCAGTATGATGCGGTGGTGACTTTGCTGACAGATAAAGTTGATGCAGCTATTTTTGATGCAACTCCTAATACTAAACTTTTTGTGAACTATGCCAGTGGTTTTGACAACATAGATATTGCTGAAGCAAAGAAAAGAGGTATTACAGTTTGTAATGCTCCGGCTCCAATAACTTCAGAAGCAGTCGCAGAGCATACTTTAGCTCTTATGTTGGCACTTTCTGCACGTATAGTAGAAGCAGATCAATATGTAAGAGATGGTAAGTATGTAGGTTGGTCTCCAACAAATTTTATTGGCACCGACGTTTTGGGAAAAACTTTGGGTCTGGTAGGGGTCGGAAGAATTGGTGGAAGAGTTGGGTTCTATGCAAAGGCATTGGGTATGAAAGTTATCTATCATGATGTAAATAGAAACGAGCAGTCTGAAAAAGAATGTGGAGCAGAGTACTGTGAATCTTTGGAAGATTTACTTAAAAAAGCTGATATAGTAAGTATCCACGTGCCATTACTTGAAAGCACAAAGCATTTAATAAATTGGGATAAACTAAGTCTAATGAAAAAAACAGCGATTCTTATTAACACTTCAAGAGGACCGGTTGTAGACGAGCTAGCACTTACGAAAGCATTAAGTGAAGGCTTGATTGCTGGTGCAGGACTAGATGTTTTTGAATTTGAACCAAAGGTCACACCTGAACTTATTAAATTACAAAATGTAATTCTGACACCACATATTGCTTCTGCAAGTATTGAAGCTCGTGTAGAAATGTCAGAAATTGTAGCAAAAAATATCGTTGAATTTTTTGAAGATAAAGAACCAACAAATAAAGTAAATAAATAAAATGGGTAAATTAATAATCGCACGACATCAAGAGTCTGAATGGAATAAGCTTGGTAAATGGACAGGAACTAGAGATAGGCATTTAACTGACTACGGTTTTCAAAAGTCAGAAGATTTGGGTCGTTTGTTAAAAGGTATGAAAATTGATTGTGCTTTTGCTTCTATGCAAGTCAGAAGCATTGAAACACTTTCATGCATTCTAAATGTATGCCATATTCACTCAATTCCTACTGAGCATTCTTCTGCATTAAATGAAAGAGATTATGGTGACTACACTGGCAAAGACAAGGAAAGTATGCAGACACTTTTAGGAGAAGAAGAGTTCAAAAAACTAAGAAGAGGTTGGGACTACCCGATACCTAACGGAGAATCACTTAAAACTGTTTACGATCGTGTGGTGCCATATTTTTTGAATATAATCCTCCCAAAGGTAAATGAAAATAAAAATGTTTTATTGGTGGGACACGGAAACTCTATGCGTGCACTAATTAAATACATTGAAAATATTAGTGATGACGATATTATTAATTTTGAATTTCCATTTGAAACAGCTTTTATTTATGAGTTAGATGAAAAAGGCCATATGGTGGGTAAGGAAGTAAGACATCCCGAAAATCAAGCTGTTAATGAAGTCGTGTCTAAAACACAGATACTTGCAACTCTAGGACCTGCTTCTATAGAAGATAATATCTTAAAAGATGTTTTATCTAACGGAGTCGACGCTATTAGGCTAAATTTTTCTTGGCTGGATAAAAAACAGGCAGATGAGTACATAGAAAAAATACGAAAAACTCTAAAAGCAATTTCAAAAAATGTTCCTATTATCGCTGACCTTCCAGGACCTAGGATACAAAAAAAAGATGGTCACACATATGATAAAAACAAATCTTTTGAGCTTACTGCAAAAGATAAAGATTTTATTGAGTTTTGTGTAGAAAAAAATGTAGACTATATAGCACTTTCGTTCGTAAGTGGTAAAGAAGAGATATTGTCATGTAGAGAAATAATTTCAAAACTGTCTGGAAAACAAAAAATTATTGCAAAAATAGAAAGACAAATAGCCATAGATAATCTTCACGATATTATAGAAAATTCTGACGCGGTTATGGTTGCTCGAGGGGATTTGGGTGAAGAAATTCCTTTAGAAAAACTACCCTTTATTCAGACGGAAATTATTAATAAGGCAAAATATGCTAGAAAGCCAGTAATCGTGGCAACTCAGATGCTTTATTCTATGGTAGATAACCCAACACCGACAAGAGCTGAGGTCACAGATGTTTCTGAGGCGGTATTGCAAGGTGCAGATGTCGTAATGCTTTCTGATGAAACAGCAAAAGGAAAGTATCCTGCTGAATCTGTAAAAATGATGGAAAAAATTATTTTTGAGGCTGAACAACACACTAATTCAGTTCATATTAATTCACTTTAAGATGTTAGAACTCATTATTCCATCATTTATCGCTGGACTACTAACCTTCCTTGCACCATGCACTTTGCCTTTAGTTCCGGCATACTTAACATTTATTAGTGGCTCATCCATCAGAAATATAAGTGGAAATAAAATAGACAGTAACAGATCAAAGGTTTTTATGAACGGGTTGTTTTTTGTGCTTGGTTTTAGCTTGGTTTTTATACTTCTTGGTTTATTTGCTGGAGCACTAGGAGGTTTGTTTATGGAAGGGAAGGTGTGGTTGAGTAGAATAGGTGGAATACTGGTAATATTTTTCGGATTTTTAATGTTGGAAATTTTACCTACACCAACTTTTCTATCTGACAAGAAATTAAATTTACATATTGATACCGAGAAACGCGGGACATATGGGTTTTCATTTCTACTAGGTGTTATTTTTGGTTCTGGTTGGACTCCATGTATTGGTCCTATACTGGGTTCAATACTTGTTATAGCTAGTACGAGTAGCACTGCGTTATCGGGGGCATTGCTTTTATCTGTGTTTTCATTAGGTCTTGGAATACCCTTTTTACTTATAGCAATTGGAGTAAGCAAGGCTGAAAAAATTATAAGTAAAAATATAGAGAAACTTTGGTTTGTGTCTAAAGTCGGTGGATTACTTTTAATTATTCTAGGTTTTATGCTTTTAACAGGGAAGTTAAATGTTTTTACAGAAGAAGTTTTTGAATTTTTACACTTTATTAATTATGAAAGCTTGATGAACTATTTGTAGGTTTTTGATAAAATTAACTTATGAATACATATAACTGGTACAGCACATTAATAAAGCCAACTTGGGCACCACCTTCTTGGTTATTTGGTCCAGTGTGGACATTTTTATATGCGGTAATTACTATTTCTTTTGGAACAGTTTTTTATAAAGCATTTACAAAACAAATTCCATTTTTTGTTGCGGTACCGTTTGCTCTTAATCTCTTATTTAATTTTATTTTTACACCTATACAATTTGGTTTGCGAAACAACTTATTGGCAGCAGTAGATATACTTTTAGTCGTGGGTACTTTAGTGTGGGCTATGTACTCAGTTTGGTACCATGCTCCAAACATAAGATGGGTAGTGTATGCAAACATTCCATATTTATTGTGGGGAACGTTTGCGACTGTTTTACAACTTACAGTTACATATTTAAACAAATAGATGCGGAAAATTTATTCAATATTCATTACTCTTATTGCTCTGGTTCTTACTTTTTTTGTGCTTAATTCGTATGTTTATTATCAAAAACAAAGTGAAACAGTCTCTGTAAAACTTTACTATTACAACCCTTTGCTTGACCAAGGAGAAGGAGGAGTACAGTGCACTGAAAAAGGCTTGGTAGAAGTAAAACGTCAAATACCTAAAACACAGACACCACTTTTTGATACAATCGAGTTGCTCATTAAAGGGGAGTTAACAAGCGAAGAAAAAGTAGGAGGGCTTCAAACAGAATTTCCGCTTGAAGGTCTTTCTTTGGAGTCTGCAAATATACAGAACGAAATAGTTACACTTGAATTTTTTGATCCAAATAATAAAACAGTAGGGGGGTCTTGCAGAACAGGTATACTTCAGGCACAAATACAAAAAACAGCAAAACAGTTTCAGAATGTGAAAGAAGTGAGGTTTTTACCAGAGGATTTGTTTCAACCTTAGTTTTAAATTTGCTATAATGCACGCATGAATACAATAAAAACAACATTGCTTCTCGGTGCTTTAACAGGTCTTGTTGTCGGTCTCGGTTATTATTTTGGTGGTGAAAATGGAGCATTGTTTGCTCTGTTAATTTCTGCATTTATGAATTTCACTTCGTATTGGTTTTCTCACAAAATAGTTCTTTCAATGTATCGAGCAAAAGAAATGCAGGAAAGTGAGCATCCTGGAATTCACAGTATGGTAGAGGAGTTATCAAAAAATGCTAATATCCCTAAACCTAAAATATATCTAGTTGATCTCCCGGTTCCAAATGCGTTTGCTACTGGAAGAAATGAACACAATTCTGTTGTAGCACTTAGTTCAGCAATTTTGAATTTGTTAGGGGATTCAGAGTTGAAAGGAGTATTGGCTCATGAAATTTCACACATTAAAAACAAAGATATATTGATTTCAACAATTGCCGCTACTTTAGCAGGAACTCTATCGTACATTGCTCAAATGTTTTATTTCAATGGTAGTGATAGAGAAAAAGGTAATAATATTTTTGGTGTTATAGCCCTAACCATAATTACACCAATTCTCGCTGCAATTCTTAGGATGGCAATATCTAGAGGAAGAGAATACTTAGCAGATGAAACTGGTGCAAAAATTGCAAAAGATTCATCTGGTTTGTCTAGTGCTCTGAAGAAACTTCATATGTATTCTAGCCAAAACAAAGTAATTGGGGAGCCAAGACATGAAGCTACCGCACACATGTTTATTGTGAATCCCTTCAAAGGTTCAACTATGCTCTCACTTTTTTCTACTCATCCGCCCATGGAGGAACGTGTCCGTAGATTAGATAAAATGATTATTAATTAACAAATAACAATGACTAATTTAAAACTTTATTTAATCGCACTGCCAGTGTTTTTTGCCATAGACATGCTCTGGCTTGGTGTTGTAGCAAAAAATTTTTATAAGCAACAAATAGGTTTCTTAATGACTTCAAATGTTAATTGGACTGCAGCAATTATTTTCTATCTTATATTTATATTAGGACTTGTGTTGTTTGTTGTATCACCGGGATTGGTTAAGAATTCTATCCAGTATGTTGTATTGTTCGGAGCTTTGTTTGGTTTTATAACTTATGCCACTTATGATTTAACAAATCTTGCAACACTTAAAGATTGGCCATTAACAGTTACTATAGTAGATATGCTTTGGGGATCGGTGCTGGCTTCATCGGTTTCAACAATAACTTATTACATAGCTTCTAAAATAAATCTATGAGTAATTTTATAACACTTGGCGTGGTGCTATTTGTATATATGTCATTTTGGTTTGTTGTTTCATTGATTAGAAAAAGAAATGATGTTGCAGATACTGCATGGGGATTAGGTTTCGTTACATTGACATGGGTATCTTTCTTTATATCGAATAGTTTTGATTTGCGTGTTTTGATTGTAAACACATTGGTGACCATATGGGGTGTGCGTTTGGCATGGCATATTCACCAAAGAAATAAAGGTAAGGGTGAAGACTATAGATATCTAGCATGGAGAAATGAATGGGGTAAATGGTTTTATCTTAGGTCTTATTTTCAAGTGTATATACTTCAAGGAATTTTCCTTTTTCTTATTGTTTCTCCAGTTTTACTTATAAACCTATCGATGGGTGGTATTTTTGGTTTTTTTGATTATGTTGGTGTGTTTGTTTGGATAATTGGTTTTATATTTGAATCTGTGGGTGATGCACAACTCAAAAACTTTATCAGTGATCCGCAAAATAAAGGTAAGTTAATGCGAAGTGGATTATGGCAATACACTAGACATCCAAATTATTTTGGAGAAGTTATGCAATGGTGGGGGTTGTGGCTCGTCTCATTATCTGTACCAAACGGTATATATTTTATATTCGGCCCACTAACCATTACATATTTGATTTTGAAAGTATCTGGTGTGCCAATGTTAGAGAAAAAAATGGAAGAGAATCCAGATTTTGCAGATTATAAAAGAACAACTAGTGTGTTTATTCCGTGGTTTAAAAATAAATAAATTTATGAAAAATATTATAATTACAATTCTAAGTATAGGAATAATTGTTGGCGGCTTCTTATTTTTCTACAAAAAAGCTAGTACACCAGTTCTTTCAGATATTAAATCTTTTGAGGATTGTGCTATGGCGGGTTTCCCCGTAATGGAAAGTTTTCCTAGGCAGTGTAGAACTCCAGATGGTAGGTTATTTGCGGAAGAAATTACTCCACCAATTACATATAAAAATACTTCCAAAGAAAAAATAGTCGTGGATCTTCCATTCCCAGGTGCAGTTACAGGCAAAGAGTTTAAGGTTACCGGCAAAGCAGCGGGTTGGTATTTCGAAGGTTCGTTTCCAGTTACAGTTTTAGATAAAAATGGAAAGATATTGTTTCAAGGACCAGCACAAGCACAAGGAGATTGGATGACAGCAGAGTTTGTACCATTTGCTATTGATGTAAAAATAACTGAAAGCTATATAGGTGAAGCTACTTTGCTTTTGGAAAAAGACAACCCATCAGGTGAGCCTCAGTTCGATGCTTCAATGTCTTTCCCTATAAACATAGAGTACTAGCCAAAATAATGTGCATAACTCTTGACATGATGTCTTAGTAAGAGTAATAATTGTAAGAGGTAGACTCGCGTGGGGCGAGTTTTACGTTTCGGTTCGTTAAGGGGGTATAGTAGTGAATCTCGCGCCTCAAAGTGCCAGTGCGATGGTGTCGAAGGGACTTGCCGGCAAGAATGCTCTCGCAAAGCAGACCTGCCCCAAGTGTTTCCGTAGTCAGGTCATCTTGGCGAGTGCCAAGACCTGCACTTCGGTAGGGTGCAGCCACCCCGTCATCGTCGTCGATGGAGTTCGGTGTTTTGCTCCTCGAGAGCAGACCATCGTCAGCAAGTCGGGACTTTCGATTTCCTCCCGGGTCAACGTGTAGTTCCCACCTCTCCGTGGGTGCCCAGCCCCACGGATCGATTGTGTTCCTTGTAAGTTTTTCGTAATAGTGAAAAAGGCTTTGCTAGCGTCAGTGTCGATTCGTCGTCGTGTCCGTGTGGAGCCTTTTTTAATACATGAAATATTTTTGGATTAAGCCTGTAATAAGAGGTATAGTATTTAAATGAATATGAATAATCCCAACATCTCTGACGAAGAGTTAGCAAAAATGGTTGCAGAAGGAGATACGGATAAGTTCGGTATACTAATGGAGCGTTATCAGCCTAAATTATTTAGATATGGAAAAAAGTTTTTGGTAGATAAAGACAACATTGAGGATGTTGTGCAAGATGTATTCATAAAAACTTATAGAAATATAAAAAGTTTTGATACTAGTTTACGTTTTTCACCTTGGATCTACCGAATCGCTCACAATACCTATATAAATGCGATAAAGAAAAGCAGTCTCAATCCACTTTACCTTTTTGATTTTGATACGTTGCTTTCTTATACTGCAGTTGAAGATCCGGTAGCTAAAGAAAGAGAACAGAAGGAGATAAAAGAGTTTATTGATAGGGGGCTTCAGAGTATAGAAGATAAGTATCGAGAGATACTAGTTTTGTACTATATTGAAGAGTTTAGTTATAAGGAGATAGCAGATATTTTACAGATACCCATGAGTACGGTTGGGGTTAGAATTATGAGAGCAAAAAATGTTTTAAAGGAAAAGTATAAAGAATTAAAAATAGAAATATAAAAACATGAACGAAGATAACAAACAACTAAATATAAAGGATGAAATCATAAAAAAGATTGAATCTGGAGAAATACAGATGAAGTCAAAATGGTATTTTGTGCTCAAGCTGGGGATTCTTGCCACTTTGGTATTTCTTGTTTTTGTATTCTCTACTTTTCTTTTAAGTTATATATTGTTTAGTCTAAGTACTGGGGGACACTTCTTTTTACTTAGATTTGGTTTTGAAGGTCTTTATAACTTTTTTGTTACTCTTCCATGGATATTGCTGGTAATTAATGTATTACTTATTTTACTTTTAGACAGGTTGCTGAAAAGTTTTCGATTTGGTTATAAAAGCCCAGCTCTGTATCTGTTTATTGGAACTTTTATTTTTGTAACACTACTCAGTACACTAGTAAACTACACCTCATTTCATAGAAGTATGGAGCAAAGGGCTGTACAAAAGAAACTTCCTCTGGGTAACGATTTTTATTCAGGGCCTAAGGGGCCAAAACCATTACCAAACTCATTTAGGGGTTTTGTAAGTGCAATATATGACAATACATTCATTATGTCTTATGGTTCTACAAGCATGAAGGTGGTAGCTGTGAAAGATATAGAACTTAAATATCATTTAAAAGATGGAGATTTGGTATTTGTTGCAGGGAAGATTGTTGACAACGAGATAAAAGC
>DAORIV010000010.1:0-18263 GCA_035438705.1 Parcubacteria group bacterium | reverse complement strand
TAGGTCGCCAAACTCAAGGAGTGAGGATTATGAAGTTGCGCGATGGTGACTCGATCGCATCCCTTATTTGTCTATAGCATTTATTATTTTCTACGAATATCGTCCTCTAAATGTTCACATAATTCTAGTAATAGAGGGGCTTTTCTGTTACTCTTTACAAAAATTTAAAATGTGATATTAATATTGCTGGAGTTCAAAGACAAATATTAACTGAACCAGATACCTGGCAGGAGGGTTAGTATGAGCATTTTGATCGAGAGGAATTTCGGAGCTTTGAGATATAAGCTCGTCGTTCGTGATAAGACGATTGAGCGTCTCAAGAACACCTGTTTTCGGGGACCGAACTTGGCTTTGGCGGGAAATTTTCTTGCTTGGGTCAACATGAAGGCCTTTCTCAATAACTCTCGTGTTATTCAGGAGATTTTGAGCGAGGCTCGGGAGATCAACTTGGTTGGTTTCTCACTGACTCGTAGCATCGAAGTGAACCTCGATCATCCGATCGGTTGGAGTTCGACTGCTGAACTCGACAAGTATCCGCAGGAGGATCTCGAAGAGTTTTTCTTGAACCGTCACGCGACGGCACTTCGGGTCAAGATGGGCAATCACAAGTACAAGGCCCCGAAGACCAACACCGTGACCATCGTTTTCGAATTCAAAGACGAAGGTGACAGTTTTGTGATCGTGATTCACAGCATCTATCCCGGTATCGATATCGGGGAACTCAATGGTGATGTGAGCAAGCGCGAAAACGTTGTCTTCTTTGACTGGAACCATCCGGGCGAAAAGTAATCAGTCCCATAACACGGAAAGCTTCACAGCAACCTTGTTGTGGGGCTTTTCATTTTAAAATTTTGTGAACAACTTACTTACCGAAAATATTTTTTCGTACTATAATGATATTAAATAAAATAGTTTTTTATAGACTAAAGACTAACAACTAAAAATAATCATTATTATCATGTTTTCAAATCCTATAAAAAATGTAGAACAGTGTGGAATACAACCAGGGATGGAAATTGCAGACTTGGGAGCAGGTTCCGGTCACTATAGCATGGCTATTGCAAGAGCATTGGCTTCTACTGGAAAAGTTTATGCAATAGATATCAACAAAGACATTCTTACTCGTCTTAAAAACAATGCCGTAAAGGAGAACCTTTATAATATTGAGGTTGTATGGGGTGATGTAGATAACATAAAAGGCACAAAACTTAGAGACTATGCTGTGGATATGGTTTTTGCTTGCAATATAATGTTTCAAATAGAAAATAAATCAGATTTTATAAAGGAAATTAAAAGAATTCTTAAACCAGGAGGAAAGGCAGTTATTATAGATTGGGCAGATTCATTTGGGGGTATTGGTCCTAAAAAAGAGCATGTGGTTTCAAAAGAATTCACAGAGAAGTCTTTTGAAAAAGAAGGTTTTCATTTGGAAAGAGAGCTGTTTCCTGGGGATCATCACTACGGCTTAATTTATAAAAAACTTTAATTCTGATAGAATTAACAAATAAACAAATGAACGGCAATACAAGTAAATTCAAGCTCGGGGTTATGATATTTTTCGGAGTTTTTATAGTTATTGGTATTTTAGTTTTTGCTTTAGCGAAAAATTCATCAAGCTCGATGAATGCAAATCTAACTATATGGGGAACATTATCAAGAGATTCATTTGAATTACTTCTTAAAAATTCATCTATAGCCAATAGTAAAACAACTACCGTTACATATGTACTTAAAGACCAAGGAGATTTTGATCAGGAGCTCATTGAGGCTCTGGCAGAAGGCAAGGGTCCAGATATAGTTATGTTAAGGGACGACAATGTTTATAAACACAGAAATAGACTATTTGTAATACCTTATAAGAGTTATCCAGAAAGGGCTTTCAAGGATAAGTTTATAGAGGGTAGTGAAGTTTTTCTAAGTAAGGAAGGTGTAACTGCTGTGCCATTTATGACAGACCCAATGGTAATGTATTGGAATAGAAATATATTTACAAATAATCTTGTTTCTCAACCTCCGCAATACTGGGATCAAGTGTTTGAACTAACTGAGAAAATGACAAAAAGAGATGCAAACGGCAATGTGCTGCAAAGTACAATTGCTCTAGGGGAGTCTAGAAATATATCAAACTCTAAAGAAATTTTGGCAACACTTCTTTTGCAGGCGGGGACTCCAATAGTTCAAAGAAATAATGACGGTGCAGTTTCTGTGCTGGCAAATAAGTTAAATCAACCTGTAGCTCCTAGTGAATCTGCACTTAATTTCTATACACAATTTTCTAATCCTGTTTCAAAATACTACACCTGGAACAGATCTTTACCATCATCTCTGAATATGTTTCTCGGAGGAAACTTGGCGATGTATATAGGTTTTGCTAGTGAAATATTTAGTATTCAACAGAAAAATTCTAATTTGAATTTTGATGTAACTTATGTACCACAAACAAGAAATACAGAAAATAGAACAGTTTTTGGACACATGTATGCATTTGCAATAACCAAGCAATCTAAAAATATCGCTGCAGCTTATGGAGTTATAAACACATTCACAGAACCTGCACCACTAAAGTCTTTGGAAACAGCAACAAATTTGCCACCAATTAGAAGAGATATGCTCGCAGACAAACCAACAGATGCATTTCGTTCAGTATTTTACAACTCGGCACTTATATCTGAATCATGGATAGACCCTGAACCAACAGTATCAACACAAATATTTAGAGATATGGTAGAAAATGTGACTTCGGGTAGAAGTAGGGTGTTAGAATCCATCGGTAGAGCTGACACAGAACTTAATCAAGAATTAAAATAATAAAATGAACATTAACTTTAAAAGTCTTTTCGGTTTCATTTTGGTTTCGATTTTTATGTTTTCTCCATTTGTAGTACTGGCTCAAGGTGGTCCAACAGGACTAGTTTATGAGTGTTACAATAACGGTGTTTATGGTAACTGTACCTATCAGGACTTGTTAAATGCTGTTAGGAATTTTACTAACCAACTAACTGTTTACGTTCTAGCTTTCACCGTGGTTCCAATAGCATATGCGGGTTATTTGTTTATGACTTCAGGAGACAATGCTGGTAATAGAACCAAAGCAAAAGCTATGTTGTACAAGGTGGCAATTGGTATTTTTGTTATGCTTTCTGCATGGCTCATTGTTTCTCTTATTGCAAATGCTCTTCTGAATCCTTCTTTCCAAGGTGTAAACCCGATCCGGCCTTAAGTAATTATAATAATTATTGTATAATATAAATATGAAAAATCTTTTTAAAAATGTGACAATGTTTCTGGTCGTTACACTAATTTTATTTGTGCCGTTACTCACTTTTTCTCAAGGTGGACCAATACAACCTAACCAACCGGTAACGGGAACTATTCCGAATCCTTTTAACTGTACAGGTAGTTGTACGATTATAGATCTTATAACAGCTATACTTAGAAACATTGTAATGCCTATTGCAGCTGTTGGGGTTACTTTTTGGATCATATATGCAGGTTTCGGCTTTCTTTCAGCACAAGGTAACCCTACAAAAATCAATGCAGCCAGGGAGAATTTGCAATGGTCACTTATCGGCGCAGGAATACTTTTGGGTGCAGTAGGAATATCTGCGGTAGTGCAGAACACAGTTAGAGCACTACTTGCTCCATAATAAAAAAATGAAAAAACAATATATATTAAAAATTATTACAGGTTTGTACTATTTTTCTCCATTAGTTTCTTTAGCTCAGGGAATAAATCTGTCCGGCAGTACTTTTTATGACATAATGGATTATCTTAATATAATGCTTCGAACCATAAACCCTATACTCTTCTCTATAGTGTTTATTGTATTTTTTTGGGGGCTTTCTAAATTCATACTACATTCAGACAATGAGCAAGAGGTATCCAAGGGCAAAAACTATATGTTATGGGGAATAATTGTTCTATTTATACTAATTTCATTTAGAGCCATAATCAGTTTTATAACAGGGGATTTGGGTTTGGGTTCAGCATCTGGAATACCGATTATTAGAACAAACTAATATATTATGAATATAATAAAACATTTAGTAATTGTAATTTCTTTTTTTACGAGCTTTTTCCCAAAACAAACATTTGCGCAAGTAACTGGTACATCTAGGCTTTATGAAATGCTCGTAGATTTTAGAGGTTTGTTAAATTATGCCGTTCCAATAATATTTGGATTGGCAATGATATATTTTTTCTGGGGAACTGCAAATTTTATTCTAAAAGATGCAGGTAATGAAAAAACTAGAAGAGATGGTATAAATAAAATGATTTGGGGAGTTATAGTAATATTTGTTTTTGTATCTATTTGGGGGATACTCAATACTCTAAGTACTTTGATAGGTCTCTAGTTTTATCCACACAGGTCTTGTTATTTCTCTGTTTTGTAATATAATTATTTCATTATACATTAATAAGTTTTTATCGATTTAATCGAAAAATAAACAAAAATGAAAAAAGCAATTATAGTTTCAGCTTCATTTGTATTGCCTTATGTAGCATTTGCGCAAGCAAGTTTTGCTGGTCTTACAACACTAGCACAATCATTTAGAACATTTCTAGGAGTTATCTTCCCAATTGTATTCGCTATTGCGATGATTTACTTCTTCTGGGGTGTAGCAAAGTACATTCTATCAGCAGGTGATCCTAAATCTGCTGCTGAAGGAAAGTCAATAATGATCTACGGTATCATAGCAATTGCTGTTATGGCATCAGTATATGGTCTAGTTAACTTCCTACAAACAACACTAGGTATTTCAGGTGGTACAGTTACTCTTCCTCCACTTCCTTAGTATTTAGAGTTACATTTTTAAATGTCCAATATAACAATAATACCGTTCCTTAATAGGGTTGTTAACTTGATAATAAACCCAATTATAGTGTTTCTGTTTTTGCTCGGTACTGCTTATCTACTGTTTAGCTTCATTAAATTCTTGTCGCTTGAACCAGGTGATAAAAGCAGAGATGAAGCATGGAGCTCAATACTATGGGGACTAACAGGCTTAGCTATAATGTTTTCAGTTTACGGAATTATACAGCTAGTTTTGTCAGTATTTGGTATAAATTCATCCGACATTGGCTCTCCTGGGGTATTAAGATATATTGGATTATAAAATAAAAAAATGAATGTAAAAGACCGCGGTTACCCAAATGGGTTCCGCGGTCTTGCGTTATGTCGGCACTCTAGCTACCGACAAGAGTATCTCATCTCTCCTAGGGCTTCACCTTCAGGAGTTGAGATTTGGAAAGTCCAGGTGATGATATTGACTATCTCTCCTGGATTTTTTCTGTGTACTTTTCCGCCATCATCCTTGATGAGAACGGGTGAGGTATTCTCCCAAATGCAGTTGGCCTTCACCTTCTGCACTGGACTCCATTCGGGAAATGCTGGAGCAGGGATGAGTATTACCTCATCCTTAACTTCAGCTACCTTCTGGTGACAAGTCCAGGCACTAGCTCCTTGTTCCTTTCGGATATACAGAGCCATTGCCAGGTTTCCTTCTAGGCTTTGGAGATTGTGGCCAAGTTGAATAGCCTTTTCTCCCCAAGCCTTATCGTTTACCTGCATTACACCCCAGTCAGTTGAGCCGTCTTCGTTTTTGTTGACGACAATGTTGCCACTGTCGTCCCAATGATTGAAGCCAGACTCACATTGTGCGATGTTGAGCATTTCTCGAGCGTCACCTACGGGCAGGTTTTTGTACCAAAACGAAATGACATAATCCTGCGTTTCTGCACGTCGCATGTTATTGCTAGGTGCAGAAGAAGTGGTCGTTGGAGGAACATTTTTGGAGTTCCACCACGACATGACTTTTTCACTGCTACCACCAACTGCACTTCCGAAGAAATGAAGAAGTATGAGTAGGAGTGCCAAACTCAATCCATAGGGACCGAGTTTGTGATGGGTCGGATTCTTCGGATCCTTCTTCATCATGGCCCCAAACAAAATGAGGCAGAGGATGAGGAAGAACCCAACAGGAGATTCCCACGGCACTGTCTTCTCGTACCACCAGTCAGCCACCGTTACTGCATCTGGAGCGTTCCGAAGTGGAATTTCTCTCCAGTAGAGAATGGTGTCGTTGTAGAAGTACGGGATGATGTAGAGCGTGAGGAATCCCAGAGTGGCCCAAGCGGTATTTTCACCGTAGGTCCACCACGAGAACAGGTCGATTTTGCCGTATCGTCCCTTAATTCTTCCGAAAAGGAACAGTCCGGCAAAGATTGGCAGGATATACACCCACCATGACAGAAAATCCACTACGAACCAACCTTTCCTGATGTTGGAATAGAGACTTGAACTCCACTTCCACCGGCGACATAGGTCGTCAGCTTTCCGATTGCCTCGGCGCTGAATTCAGCGATGACTTGCTCATTTGCCATCCTTACAGCATCAGCCTCGCTAAAGGCTTTGCCAATAAAGACGTTGTAGAGTTCGGTGAATCGCTTGGCTCTTGCCCTTGCGATACGCTCGATTTTCTGAGCTTCACCTTCACCTTCGTTGATGGTTTTCTGCTTAGTGCCTTCGGAGACGGAGATCAATCGATCCTTTTCTCCTAGACCCTCTTCACGCTTGGCATCTGCCGCAGCTTTTGCCTTCGCTTTTTGTTCGAGGGCACCTTGAACATCAGGGTGCAATTCAGGGTCTCCCATTACACCCTTTATTGCCACTACCCCAAGTGGAGTAAGTAGCTCGTTCACTTCAGCAAGACGAGTAGGGTCAAAAGCGTTACCTTCTGACTTGTATCCGTCGTAGTCCATAAGGAATGTCCTCTTGGATACGTAACCGGAAATCATTTTGCTGATAATGATGAGGAAGTTGTCGGCATAAATGTTAAATGCCGGAGCAAAATCCATCACGTAAAGGGTTATGTAGCTGATGACACTGAACCGAACATTATCTTTCGAGTCAATGTCCTTGTGAAAGGTGGGTCTCAGGATTTCTCCATAAAGACCGAACCTCACCACAGTTGAAGCACTGAGTTCATCCGAAAGGGATTCCTGTTTTGCAACAGTTCCCTTACTCACAACTCGGTCAATCGTAAGCCGTTTGACGTTGTTGATAATTGGGATCCCATACCACCTTTTTCCGAAAGTGTTCCGGATATAGGCGAGAAGGGGATAATTATCCTCGAGTTCCTGCTGACGTTCCTCGTGCACTTTTCCGGTTTCTTGGTTGATGAAACCGTATTCGAGACTTGCCATGTAGCGTTTCGGCTTTCCAGTTTTTGCTGGACCAGCCACTACCTGGTAAGCGACATTCGGTGAATCGTCAACAAAACCGAACCAGTACCAAATGTCATGAACTTCATCGTGAGTTTTGGAATCACCATTTTCAGGTGAATCGACTGTCTTCTTCGACTCTGCCTTTTTGGGGCGAATGAAGAGACCAATCACGATGATGATCATCGTGAGTAGAATCGAAACAAAAGCTGTCATCTCAATTTCCTCTCTAGAGTCAAAGGACTCGTATCCAAGTTGGGCGGAATTGCCGTCCTTGGACTCTGCGCGTATTCTATCACAAAATACACTAAAAGTCAAGTAAAAATATGGCTAAGAATAAAGTCGAAATAGGAGAATTTAAGTAAGAGAAAACCGCTCGCATAGAGACTTGCAGTTTTCTCTACGAGCGGTTCCGTTTGGTTTTTTTATTTCTCAGTGAATCGTTTTGTGAACGGAAACACTGTCGGCACATGTCATGTTGTTTGGTGTATTTGTACTTTTTACTCCTTCTCAAGTAGATCACAATTTTTCTACCACATTTGCAGTAGTGCCACATGACGTTTCTCCAATACGAATGTACTTCAGTTTTTAAGTTTGGTCAAATGCAAAACCCGCCAAACTAAGCGAATGTTTGCTTGTTGGCGGGGGATAAAATTAGGGCAATGATATGTGAGTGTTCACGCATTGCCCAGTTACCATTGAACCAGTGGTAACCAGACTTCTGGAGCGTCTTGGGAAAAGTGCAACACTTCACTTTTCCTGTATCCCCGAAAAAGAAAACTGAGGGTAAGGGGACTGCCTATCAATGTCACCTCAGCTTTTCCAGCCATCTACGGGCTGGAACTCTGAGACAGATAATAAATTATATTGAAAACAATGTCAAATACGTGATAGGTTATTAGTGTTACTGATTTTTTATATAAAAAGAAGAATAATAATTAGTAGGGAAGTGGAAGTTCTACTGAAATAAGAAAGGCCCCGCCTGGTGTGATGTAACCAGGGGGGCCTTAAGTTGTGATCGAGTTCATCTCGTCACTAGCCTGATTTGCGTTGGCTTGTGTGATTTACTCAACCTTCCCAACCCGTAGTCAATTTCAATCCTTTCTCCGACTCTGATATGGTCGAAGAATTTCTTCTCAACCGTGAAAGAAATGTTTTCTCCTTCTATCTTGAAGTGAAGTCGATAGGATTCTGGATGGAACTGAGGAACCATCACTTTGCCCACTAGCATGGTCGTGGTGTAAGCGGGAACGACCTGCTTCATCTCGACCTCAGTGATCATCGTCTTTGTGGGAGTGATCCACACTGAATCGACGAAGGTAAATCCCAAGAATACAATCAGTGCGACTGTTATGGGCATGAGAAGGGCCATGATCACCTCCAGACTTCTATCTACAAACGAAGAATCGGGGGAGAAGATGACTCTCAAGATTTCTCTAATCAACGGTAGCCTCCAATTATTATAATATCATAATAAAATATATATGTCAAATAAGTCAGGACTCGGTCGTTACACGACCAGTATCCCGATTGGATTAGATGGACTCGGTCAAGAACATTTTTCTCGCCGTCGCTCGAAAAATTTCTCGACCCTGGAAATTCGACAAGTTTTGTTAAACTTGTAAACCGAATTTCCTTTCGAGTCCCTCCACGCAAAAGCTTTGCTTTGCTCTTACCCACACGCAAAAATCCGCCTTCGCGGATTTTGTCGAGTGGGTAAGGAGGGACTCGAACCCTCAAGCCTTGCGGCACTAGTTCCTAAGACTAGCGTGTCTACCAATTGCACCACTTACCCGATAAAGAATACATTAACATAAATAAATAATTGTGACAAAACATTAATACCGTGTGGTCACAGATAAATTTCTGCTGAAATTTTCCGCGACCCCGACTCGGCCCGTCGGCCTGCGTCTTGCACTCGTAAACAAAAACAGCATATCAATGCTGTTTTATGTTTCGAGTGCACCCAGTAGGGATCGAACCTACGACCTTATCCTTAAGAGGGATCTGCTCTACCAGCTGAGCTATGGATGCAATTTGTATTTAATTTTGCCAAGTGCCCGAGGTGGGAATCGAACCCACATGACCTTACGGTCACAAAATTTTAAGTCTTGCGTGTATACCAATTCCACCACTCGGGCGATTCCTATTTTTACCTCTGTGAGTAATTTGTAGACTGTGACAATTTGGACATAATATCCTTAAGTTTTTTAACCTATTGTCATGTCTGTTTCCATTAATATGGTCTAACTCAAGTGGCACTCTACCATCAAGTGACATTTTTGCCCAACCACATTCTTCACATTCAGGCTTTCTTAGTTTAGCTGAAAATAGTCTAATTTTCAACTTATAGCTTTGGTATGTACTATTTTCAACAAGTATATCCTTGAGTTCTATTTTAGGGCTTGAGGGGAACCTCAGTCCTTTGTTCCAAACTTTTCCAGTGAAATGTTTTGTAGATAAATTTGATTCCTTTATATATTTTTTAACTTGATCATAGTTTCCTCCAGTGGGTCTTAATCCCAGTAACCCAATTACTGCTCTAAGACTTTTAGATTTTTTTACTGCTTTTTTTAATTGAATTATAGACCAAGTTCTTTTTCTATACATATGGTATACGTATAGTTTACTATATTATATATCGTCTGCCACTTCTGGAGGCGTAGGGCGGATTTGCACCGCCGCATACAAGTTTTGCAGACTCGTGCCTTGCTATCTTGGCTACTACGCCTTATTTATTCTCATTTAACAGATTATCTATTCGTTGTCTGTTCTTTTCACCAAAATCGATTTCAAAATCTATTTGGGGAATTCTACCAAGCTTTGAGTTTTCTTTTATAAACTCTCTGAATTCACTTCTTTTTCTTTTTGCAAATTCAAGTGCAGTTTTCTCAAAACTTTCAGGGAAAACTGTAAACAAGATAGTAGCATATTTGCCCTTGTCTGTTAAATTCACATGTGTAACTGTGAGTAGGGAAGAGTTGTTGCCGTTTACAAGTAAAAACCTTGCTGCCAGATCTCTTAATATTTCACCAAGTCTTTCATCTTTTGTATTCATTATCTTTCTATTGTTATGAAAGCTTCTATATAATCCCCACTAGCAATTTCTACAGGAGCTTCGATCATTGCACCAAATTCTTTTCCTTGAGCAACTTCTTTTGTTGCCACTCTTTGTTGTTGAAGTTCTCTAACTCTACCTTCTCCAATTGGAGTATCTCTTCTAATAATTTTCACTACACTGTCTATTTTTATTTCACCACTATCAACTCTACCACCCAAAACCTGTTTGTTTTTTGTTTTACTAAATGTTTTTAGTATCTTTGCGCGTCCCACTGACTCCATTACTTGTTGTTTTGGAGTACTATTTTTCAATACTTCTTTAAGCCACTCTGACATTTTATAGATAATTGTAAAATTATTTATATGAATTTCATTTCGTTCAGCTAGACTTTTTGCAGGAGCATCTATGTTTGTATTGAAGCCAATAATATAAGCCTTGTCTTTGCCGTTTGCTAATCTAACATCACTTTCTGATATTGCTCCAACTCCTCCCAATATTACTTTTGTCTTTATTCTATCTGTATCAAGTTTTTTTATTTCAGAAGTCAGTGCTTCTAATGAACTACCAGTATCCGCCTTAACAATGATAGGTAAGTAAGTAAGGTCTTGATCTAGACTTTCTACTTTGTAATTTAAATTTGAGGCCTTCTTTGCCTTTTCATTCTCTATATATTCTCTAGTTTCTTCACGACTGTTGAATGTTTTGAATGTAGAACCTACACTAGGCAATTCGTCCCAACCAATTATTCTTATTGGACTTGAAAAAGTAGCAGTCTGGATTGCTTTACCCATAAAGTTTTCGATGATACGTACCGGAGCACTTGTTGTACCCGAAACTATATACATTCCTTTTTCAATTTTTCCATTCTTTATTATACATGTCGCAGATATACCTTTTTTAACATCAAGATTACTTTCAATCACCACTCCTTCCGCGTTAGTGTTCGGGTTTCCAGTTAGGTTATCTATTTCAGTCATAAGCAGTATCATGTCCAGTAGCTCGGGAACACCTTCTCCAGTTTTTGCAGAAAGATTTACTACTGGTATGTCTCCTCCATAACCTTCAACATATATTTCATTTTCTACCAGAGATTGTTTTGTTCGTTCTATATTTGCTTCAGGCTTGTCTATTTTATTTATAGCCACAATAAAAGGCGTGTTACTTTCTTTAATTGATTTAAGTGCCTCAACTGTTTGTTGTTTTACTCCATCTTCAGCTGAAACAACAAGCACCGCAATATCAGCAACATTTGCACCCCTTTTTCTTATACCACTAAATGCTTCGTGTCCAGGTGTGTCTAGAAAAGTTATTGTGTGTTTTTTATCCGGAGAACTTTCATGCACAACTTCATATGCAGAAATATGTTGAGTGATATCACCGGCTTCATTTAAAGGTGTTCTGCTTTTTCTTATGTAAGAAAGTAGGGTACTTTTACCATGGTCAATGTGACCCATAATAACTACCACAGGAGGTCGAGCTACTGTTTCCAGATTGTTTTCTGTTTTTGGGATTTTCTTTTGCATGGCAGTTTGTTGTTATACTCATATCTTTATGACTTGAGTTGGTTTTTTGAATTATTCAATACTTCTACTTCTTCAGGTGTAAGTTCAAATGTACTTTGGAATTTAACAACTGGCTTAGAAAACACACTTATTCTGTCTCTTGAATACAAACTAGAAAGTATTACACCGTCACCGTTTTGGTTTATAAGTGCCGTGGAGAAACTTTGGTTGCCTCCATCTCCTGTTCCTTTGAATGGATTAAATCGAAGTGTTTCTATGGCTTGGACACTTCGATTGAGTCTTTTTTCAACGTTTGTAAAATGACCAATAACTTCCTTCTGAAATATGTTTAGTTTTTCAATGTTTTCTTTTGCGGACAAAATAGAGTCTTCTAAAGTTTTAGCATCTTTGCCAATAAGAAACTTTTTAAGTTTTCTATCAAGTTTTATTATGTAACCTAGAAGTATGAGTATTGTGCCTATCAAGGCATAAACAACATACAACTGGTTAGATAATAAACTTTCCATCCCGTGAGTATGCCATATTTTGAGAGTTTTTGCAAAATGAAAGCCCGTTACAGCGATGTTCTGCTGTAACGGGTTTTGGGCTACTCGCCCTTCTTCTTGTGGATGTTGGGCACCGTGCCGATGCGATGGTCGTTGAGGTGGTGCCCACGGTCTTCCTTCTTCTGGCGAGCCTTGCGGTCGTGGCGCGTGCCGTGGCGGGGCACCTGCTCGAACCGGCCGAACTTCTTTCCGTCGTACTCACGGGTCGCACGGGACTGGGTGTTCATTTCGATCCTCCTACTTTTCATATTAGCACATAATAGTTTATTTGTCAAATATTAAATTGACATATGAAGTAAATATGATTAGTCTGATAGCTGGGGGTAAAATGGTTAAAAAAGTTCTTTCTGCGCCGAAAGTTTCAAAGGAAGCTAGATTTCTCGAGCTTCAGGCAATCCTCGAACAACGACGATCCAGTATTTTATTGGATCTTCGTGGGCGAATTCATGGTAACAGTAGTGGCTTACAGACAGTTGAACGTGAGAAGGTAGATTCAGAGAACGGCGAAGTTCCTGACATCCAAGAGGACATTGAGTTCGCTTTGATGCAGATGAAAGCAGAGACTTTGTCGAAAATCGATTCTGCTCTTGAGCGTTTATCTCAGGGCGACTACGGTAACTGTATTGAATGTGGCACTGAAATAGCAGAAGAAAGGCTTCGAGCCCTTCCATTTGCTGTTCGCTGTCGAGGTTGTGAGGATAAAAGAGAGAGGGGTCAACTGCTCGATAAAAGGTTTCCAAAAATGAGGCAGTCATCAAGGTTTTTTCCACCTAAAGGGAGATAGTTTTCCAACCGGCCAGCGAAATGTCGCTGAGCCGGTTTTAGTTGTAAAGTAAAGAAAAATTAGTAGTATAATGAAAACATGTTATTAAATTTTTTTAAACCTAAAAGAGTTTTTCTAGATTACGCAGGTTCCACTCCCGTAGATTCTTCTGTGGCAAAAGAAATACAAAGACTACAAAATAAATTTGCAAATCCATCTGGTTTGTACAAAGAATCAGTTGAAGCCAAAGAGCTTCTCGAAAATTTTCGAGTTCGTGTTGCAAAAGTGTTAAATGTAACTAAAAATGAAATTATATTTACAAGTGGAGCAACAGAAGCTAACAACCTGGCATTACTAGGTGTGTTTGAAGCAAATAAAAAAGATAATTTTGTTCCACATTTTATTACTTCTTCTATAGAGCACTCATCTACACTTGAAGTTTGTAAAGAAATTGAAAAAAGAGGAGGAGAAGTAACGGTGTTACCAGTTTCCGTAGACGGATTAGTTTCGGCGGATTCAATAAAGAATGTGTTAAAAAGCAATACAGTGATGTTAAGTTTAGCTTTGGCAAATAGTGAGATAGGAACAATACAACCAATTTCAGAAATAGGAAAGATAGTAAAAGACTGGAATTCAAATAATAGTAATAAAATAATTTTCCATGTAGATGGCAGTGGTGCATCTATATATCAATCTTTTGATATTGCTCGAATGGGCGTTCATGTATTTTCATTAGATGGTTCAAAAATATATGGACCTAAAGGTGTTGGTTGTGTCTTTATTAAGTCTGGAACAAATATAAAACCAATTATATTTGGAGGTGGACAAGAGAGGGGGTTACGAAGTGGCACAGAGAACATTTCAAGTATAGGAGGTTTTACACTGGCACTTGAGATGGCAGATAGAAATAGGGATACAGAGTCAGAAAGACTTAAATTGATTCGGGATTATGCCATAGAGCAAATACTAGGTACTTTTAAAAATGTGACACTAAATGGTTCTATAAAACATAGATTACCTAATAATGTGAATGTTTGTTTCAAGGGTTTGGATGCAGAGTTTGCCACCATTCAATTAGATATTTTAGGTTTTGCTGTTTCTTACTCTTCATCATGTCTAACACTAAAAGATGATTTATCGTCGTATGTAATTAGAGCGTTGGGTAAGACAGAGGATTGTAGTAAATCTAGTTTACGTTTTACTTTTGGAAGAGATACTAAAAAAGGTGATATAGATAAACTCATTGTGGCTTTGAAAAAAGTAGTAAAGTAAAACCTAAGAAGTCCTTTTGTGCATAATATTAGTGTGATAATATAATGTTATGGAAGATCTAAATAAAAACCAAATTGTTTTACTTACTGTGTTAATTAGTTTCGTAACGTCTATTGCTACTGGCATTATGACCACATCTCTTTTGCAAGAGGCCCCAGTTGAAGTCACAAGAAATATTAATAGAATAGTAGAAAAAACTATTGAAACAGTTACAACTCCAACAACAATTCTAACTGAAGGTAAAAAAGAAGTGACCACAGTTATTGTTAAAGAAGAAGATCTTATAGTTGATTCAATAAATAAAAATGTTAAAAGTATAGTTAGGATAGAGGAGAAAGACACTTTTTCTGGAACAGTTAGTTTTTATGGAATGGGTCTAGTAGTTTCTAAAGAAGGACTTATACTTGCTGATAGAAAGATTATAAACAGTGCAAATGTTTACACGGCAACAATGAGTGATGATACGAAAATTGTTTTGAATGCTACCGGAGTAGAAAAACAAACTAATTTTATAATGTTCAAACCTAAAGTTGTTGAAGGGGAAACAAGTAAATATGTGTATACGCCTGCTACAATAAGTGACACAGAACCTAAACTAGGCCAAACACTTATTTCGGTAGGTGGTAGTACTACAAACACAATTGCTTTAGGTAGAGCTTTAACTCTAAATACAAAAGATTTGGTGGTTGGCACTACCACAACTAAATATCTTTCTACAATAGATACAGATTTACCGACAAAAGATTTATTAAGTGGAAGTCCATTATTTAATCTTTCTGGTGATGTTGTGGGCCTAAAACCAGCAGGAGACTCAGGAAAGATATTTGTATCTTCTGTGGTACTAAAGAGGGAAATTGCTTCACTAACAGAAGCTTCAAAAACAGAATAATTTAGTTTTAGTTACATTGACTTTGTCCAAATTTTCACTATAATTTCATCAACCACTAACTTTCAGATTTGAGGTAAAATCTAGGCGAAAAGGTAAAAATTGAGAATATGTATTTTAGATATACATTGACGAGAGTTTTACCTTTTTAACAAAGATTTTGACCAAATGTGGAAGTTCTGTGAATATCACACATATCACATTTATGCATCCATTCAATAACTTTACTACAAAAGCAAAAGAAGCAATTCGAAAAGCACACGAACTTGCCATAGAAAGAGGTCAAAACCATGTTAATCCTCTGCATCTTTTGGCTGCTCTTATTATCCAGGAGGAGAGTATGGTTGCATCTATTCTAGACAAATTACAGGTAGACACTATCCTGCTTACAGATTCTCTTATGGAGGCAATAGAGGGTGCTGACCAAGGACAAACACTTTCAGCTTCATATCAAGTTTATCTAACTCCAGAATTAGCACAGACCATAGATTCTGCTGGTAAACAATTAACAATTCTTAACGATGAGTTTGTTTCTACAGAGCATCTATTCCTAGCTATTCTTGATACACAAAGTTCTGCAAAAGATCTACTAGCTAAATTTAAAATTAATAAAGATTTGGTACTAAGAATAATTGAAGAAATAAGAAATTCTAAAAACTTTACTGAAGATGCTCCTAAAAAATTTAAAGCACTTTCAAAGTACACAAGAAGTCTTACTAAACTTGCTCAACAGAATAAACTCGATCCAGTTATTGGAAGAGATGATGAAATAGGTAGAATAGTTCAAATACTTTCTAGAAGAACAAAAAATAATCCTATACTTATTGGTGAAGCAGGTGTAGGTAAAACTGCAATTGCCGAAGGTCTTGCTATACGAATGTCTATGGGTGAAGTCCCTGAATCATTGAGAGACAAAGAATTAGTTTCTTTGGATTTAGGTTTACTTATTGCTGGTACAAAATACCGTGGAGAATTTGAAGAAAGACTAAAGAATATTTTAAAAGAAATAGAAAAGTCAGATGGAAAGATAATACTTTTCGTAGATGAGATACATACCATTGTTGGTGCAGGTTCTGCAGAGGGTTCTCTTGATGCATCAAATATGTTGAAACCAGCACTTGCTCGTGGTGAACTTCGTGCAATTGGTGCAACTACTTTGAAAGAATATCAAAAACATATAGAGAAAGATCCAGCACTTACTAGACGCTTTCAGCCGGTATATGTAAATGAGCCAAGCATAGAGGATGCGATAACTATTTTGCGTGGTCTAAAAGAAAAATATGAGTTGTACCATGGTGTGCATATAACAGATGAAGCCATTGTTTCAGCTGTAAATCTTTCATCTAGATATATAACAGATAGATTTTTACCTGATAAAGCAGTAGATCTTATAGATGAGTCAGCTTCATATCTTAAAATAGCATTGGAGAACAAGCCTCCTATTCTTCAGTCAGCACATTCTAAAATAGTAAAACTTCAGATAGAACATGAAGCACTTAAAAAGGAAACAGATCCAAAATCGAAAGCTCGCTTAAAAGAAATAGATAAACAAATCGCAGATTTAAAAGAAGAGACTTCAGAAATTGAATTAAAATGGAACAATGAAAAAGAAACTGTGGGTGAAATTAAAGACTTGAAGAAAAAACTTGAGGAACTTCGTCGTGAAGCAGAAACTGCTGAAGCAAAAGCAGATCTAGCTCGTGCAGCAGAGATACGTTATAGTAAAATTCCTTCACTTGAAAAAGATTTAGACACTAAAACAAAGAGACTAAAGAAACTTCAATCTTCACGAAGAATATTACGAGAAGATATTACTGAAAATGATATTGCAACTATAGTATCGAAATGGACAGGTATTCCAGTTTCTAGAATGTTAGAGGAAGAGGCAGAAAAGTTAGGAAGAATGGAAGAAGTTTTGAAGAAAAGAATAGTTGGACAAGATGAAGCTGTTAAAAAAATATCAGACACAATAAAAAGAAGTAGAGCGGGTATTGCAGATCCAAACAGACCTATCGGATCTTTCCTATTTTTGGGGCCTACAGGAGTGGGTAAAACAGAGTTAACAAAAGCTTTGGCTGAGTTTCTATTTGACGATGATAAATCTCTAATACGAGTTGATATGTCAGAGTTTATGGAGAAACATAGTGTTTCTAAAATACTTGGAGCTCCTCCAGGTTATGTTGGTCATGAAGAAGGTGGAAATCTAACAGAGCAAGTAAGACATAGACCATATTCGGTAATCCTTTTTGATGAAATTGAAAAAGCACACCCAGAAGTTTTTAATATTCTTCTGCAGGTACTCGATAATGGAAAACTGACTGACGCAAAAGGTAGAACTGTGAATTTTAGAAACACAGTTATTATTCTTACATCAAATATTGGAGCAAGATATATAGATAAAATGGAGAAAATTGGTTTTGCTTCAGACAATAGTGATAAAGCAAATTATGCTGATGCTAAATCTAAAGTACTTGAAGCGCTTAAAGACCATTTCAGACCAGAGTTTCTAAATAGATTGGATGACATAATGGTTTTTGATATCTTAAGTCAGGATGCAATAAAAGAAATTGTAAATATACAAGTAGATATTGTTAAAGAAAGATTGGCCCAAAAGGAAGTGAAGCTAGTTCTAAGTACTGCTGTTATGAACTATTTGGCAAAAGAAGGATATAACCCACAATATGGAGCAAGACCTTTAAAGAGATTGATTCAATCAAAAATACTTACACCTATTGCTGGACTTATGATAAGTCGTGGCCTATCGAAAGGAGGAACAATCACTGTAGATATGAAGGGAGGGGAGTTTGCATTTAGTGTTAAAAAAGGTAAAAATGGCTCGTTTGTGAGCGATGGGTTTGTTGCTGGTATTAATGTATAATTTTGAGTTTGATTATCTTACATTTTATATGTTAGGATGATTAAGTTCTCAAAATGCGTCGGTGGTAGAGTGGTCAATTACAACAGACTGTAAATCTGTCGGCTTCGGCC
>DAORIV010000009.1:0-20790 GCA_035438705.1 Parcubacteria group bacterium | reverse complement strand
CTAGTGAAAGGTTTGTTGTACTTGCTGTAGTAAATGATCCATATGTTGTTGATGAATATGCAAATGTTTGTAGTGCTGTCCATGAGTTAGCGTTACCTAGGTTAAGAGAAATTGTTGAGTTACTTCCACCTAGTAATGCTCCTAGTGTTCCTGTAACTGATAGAGATGAGTTAGTTGCAAGAGTTGTTGTACTGATACCAGCAAACACACCTGATGCATTATATTGTACTTGTCCATTTGATCCACCTGGAGTTCCAGAACCACCAGATGTAGTTAGACATGTACCATTAACTGCAAAACATCCACTAGTTAAATTAATTCCGTTAGCAAATGTTGAACTAGCTATTGTGCTTGTTACTGAAAGAAGATTTGTAGAAATACCACCTACGAATGTAGAAGTTGCTGTGGTTGTAGCCAAAATATTACCCACTGTAAGTTGTGTACCGGTAGCAATAAGTGATCCCAAAGAATCAGTTACCACAACTGAATTTGCAGCTCCAGTAAACGAAGTACCATTTATTGTAACTGTAGTAACCCCACCTGAATCATTTGCAGTCACGCCACCGCCCACAAAATTAATAGTGGTTCTTGCAATCAAATCAACCCCTTCATCTTGTACCAAGTTATAACCTCCATTTCCAGTACCCAAACACACACCATTAACTGTCACACATCCACCAGAAAGAGATATGCCACCACTGAATGTGGTAGTACCTGTACTTGTTACACTTAGACCATTAATAGTAGCGTTATTAATAGTAGGACTATTTAATATAGTATTGGTAAGTTGATCGATTCTCTGACTTTGAGCTATTTGCTGATAAATATTTGTTACATTTCCCCCACTACCCGTTGATAGACTGTATAGTTTTTGCAATATATCATTGTTCAGTATTTGAAGACTTGTTTGTAACTCTTGTGTTGTGACTGCACCGTTTACAGGTTTTTCTATAATTCTCTCAACTACCTTGGTTGTAGTTGTGTTTATAACTTTAGTTTGAGTATTTGTAGCTAAAGTATTTTTTGGTGTTGTTGTTGCCTTAACAATTGTATTTGTATTTACAAATACTGAGTTTGGAGCAAACAATCCATCAAACCAACTATTTATTTTTCTATACACAACAAGTCCAGAATGATCAATTGGATTAAAATCTTGTGAAGAATTTATTGCTGATGCAAATTGACTGTTGTTTAGAGAAACAGAATCATGACCAAAAGCTAGGTATGCTTTTTTTATATTTTCAGAATATAAACCAGAAACTTGATTAACTGCATCAAAAACAACCTTTGGTGAATTTGAAACATTGTAAGCTAAATAATTTACTGAATCTTTTGTGTATCTTGAAACAACAGCTACTGTAGTTCCAAAGTTATTAAAATCAAATTTGAAAGTAAATATTCCGATGATAATCAACAGAGTCAAAACTAGAGGGTTTAATTTCTTAGAGAAATTAACATCAAAAACAAACATTAATTCATGTACAGCATTGAGCAAATTATCCTTCTCTACATTAGGATAAGTTGTAGGAACAACAACAGAAACTTGAGGAACTTTTGCAGAAACAGGCACAGAAACTGTTTCAATCTTCTCATCTACAGTTACTGCAACAACCTCGTTTGGAACGACAGTTTTTGAAACTTCTTCAACCTTTACAGAAACACTATCTGTGTTTTTATTTGGATAAAGATTTCTAGCAAAATCAAAAGTGGTTGGTGTATTTTTATAATTAAAAAGTGACTCCTCTTCAACATACCAAATCCTACCAAATCTTCTAGAAATAATTTTATTACTTCGGCAAAGTTGACCGATATAATCTTTTGAATAACCAGTTAAAGCAGATGCATCTTTAACTGAAATATATTTTTTATTTTCAAAAAAAATGTCAGAAACCATTACAAGTATTATAACTACAAAAAAAATATAAATCACCAAAAATATGTGGATAAATAAGGCTTTCTCGGTTATCCGAGATAATCTCGGTTATCCGAGATTTTGGTATCACAAGATCAAAAAAATCTGAAAGAAAGAATATGCTAAAAAATAAAATAAAAAACGTAAATTGTGGCAATCATAACTCACTAAAATTCTATATTAAAAAGGCTCAAAAATGACCCAGGTTGAAAAGTTCCAATAAAATATTAGGTAGTTATTATTAGCAAAAATGATATAAAAAAGTAACGACAAAATATAAGAATGAATTCAAAACACAAACTGAAAAATAAACCTTATTAAATACTCATAAAACTTGATT
Source organism: Parcubacteria group bacterium (assembly GCA_035438705.1). Lineage (GTDB taxonomy): Bacteria > Patescibacteriota > Minisyncoccia > Phycocordibacterales > DATDWN01 > C7867-006. The sequence goes on along the minus strand of DAORIV010000009.1, from coordinate 18,538 downwards.
AACATAATATATATGTTTATCAATGTTTATAATAGTTTTGTCTATATTTTCTAATACTTTTTGCACTAATACTCTTTGAGCTTTTATGCTCACGAATTCTTTTACTTATTTGTTCTGGTGACATACCCTTAGCTAGCATCCTATCTACTCTTTTTCTAGTGACTGAATCTGCCACTACAGCATTACTTTTTCTCTTCTTGAGTGTTTGCCTCGCATAGTATCTTTCTGCTGCTTTAAACTGCTTATAGCGGCTTCTACCCCTATTCCGAGATATCTCATTTGATACAGAAGACTTTGATCTGCTAAGTAATCTTGCTATATAGCTTATACTTTTTCTTTCTTTAAGCATTTTTTCAATCAAAAACCTTTCTTCACTTGTTATGTGTGTATATTTTTTAATCATAATAATATGATATATCGTTCTGCTTTAAAGGTAAATGGTAGTTTTTGATTATATGTTGATAAAAAGCAAATTATCGGATCATATCGTTAATTAATTTGTAGTAATGAGATAATACATGGGGTATATATTTTCTTGAAGTTGGACACTGAGCTTTAGCTGTGGCCGTGCACAACAGCGCCTTGGATCAATGATTTGCTTTATAGTGCTGTTGGTATAAGTACACATATCCAGAAACAGGTAGGGTATTAGCCTCCCCACATGATACATGTAATGTAATACCGATCGATGAGCGAACTGCCTGGAGATGCCCGGCTGTAACAATTACATTAGTTGTTGTCGATAATTGGATGCTAGATACTATTCCCCAAATAATCAAATACTACCTTGATATTATTTATTAAACTTAATAAAATATATACACATCTTTATTAAAGTTTATAAATCTTCATTTTCATTTATGGCTAACCTTTATATTACAATCAAACAAGCTTCAAAAATACTTGGGGTTTCCCCTCTTACCCTTCGTAACTGGGACAACAATGGAAAACTAAAGGCTCACAGGCATCCGATGAACAACTATCGAGTATATAAAATTGAGGACTTGGAAAAGGTCATTCACGAAATTGAAGTTAATGCTGGAATGCGAAAAAGTACTAAAAAAGAGGTTCACAAACTAATTGTTAAACATTTAAAGGATTAAAGTTCAAATATAAAAAAATACCTCCGTCAAGAGGTATTTTTTTATATTTAATGGGTGGCTTAATTATTTGTTAGTAATTCTAAAATTACTTTTTTAAAAACTTCAGGGTTTACTGATCCCTTACTTTCTTTCATGCCCTGCCCCACAAAAAATTGTAGTAGTGATTCTTTCCCTGACTTATATTCCGAAACTGAATCGGGATTGTTTGAAATAATTTTTTCAGCCATCTTTCTTATTTCTTCAATATCATTTTTTTGTATCAAACCCTTTTGCTTTGCAATAACCTCTGCATCGCCTCCTGTCTCAAACATTATCTTCAAAACGTCTTTTGCACCCCTTGATGACAGCTCCCCTTTTCCTATCATACCCATTAGTTTTACGAAACTTGAAGTTTCAATACTTCCGACAACAAAATCTTGTTTGAGGTTTTTAGACAAACCCACAATATCTGAGGTTATATAATTGGATGCGGTTTGAACCAGCCCCTCCCCATCCAGACTCACAGCAACTGTTTCAAAAAATTTGGAAGCATCTCTGTTGCCGATATACACTTCTATGTCAGAATCTTTGATGCCGTAATCCTTAGCTAGTCGTTGTCTTTTTAGTTCTGGTATCTCTGGAATATTTTTTGATAATGCTTCATTTGTAAATTCAGAAACTTCACTTAATATAAGCTTTGGTAGATCTGGGTCTGGAAAATATCTGTAATCATTAGCGGACTCTTTAAGTCTCTGCGAAAAAGTCATCCCCTTGTTTTCATCCCATCCTCTAGTTTCCTGAACTACCACCTTCCCCTCTTCTAGTAAAGACGCCTGCCTTTTGAATTCATAATCTATTGCCTTACCTGCAGCTTTAAAGGAGTTTATATTTTTAACTTCTACTTTAGTACCAAATTTTTCCGAATCTGAGATAGAGATATTTACTTCAACGCGCATTTCACCCTTTTCCATATTTGCATTCGATACATTAAGATATTGCAAAAGTAGTTGTAACTCTTTTGCAAAATTCATAGCTTGTTCACTACTGTGTATAACTGGCTCAGTTACGAGTTCGAGTAATGGTACTCCAGCACGATTATAGTCAACCAAACTTACCCCTGGCATCTCATGCGAGGAACGCGCAGTGTCTTCTTCAAGGTGAATACGTGTTAGCTCTACCCCAGCAATAGATCCTCCCCTAACCAAGGGAAACTTATACTGACTTATCTGATAACCCTTAGGTATATCTGGATAAAAGTAATTTTTACGATCGAATTCAGTGAAATCTGCCAAACTACTCCCGATAGAATGCCCCACAAGAAGTACTTTTCTAACTGCTTCCTTGTTTATAACAGGTAGTGTGCCTGGGTACCCCATACAAACGGGGCAAATATTTGTATTTGGTAATACTTCTTCCTTGTCGAAGGAGCTGTTTTTGCAAGAACAAAACATCTTACTTTTTGTGTTAAGTTCAGCGTGTATTTCCAAACCAATGGTCATTCTATATTTATCCATATGTAGTAATAGATATTACAGCTTTTTTAGTATTTTCACCAACTCATCACTTAGATTCTTTAGTGATACATCGTCAAGAACGGACACGGAAAGCACTATCTTAGACTTCTTTTTAAATGCATCTATTGTCTTTTTTAAATCCTGAACACTTACAGTATCGGTTTTAGTTATCAAAATAATTTCTTCTTTCTTGAGTAAACTCTTATCGTACTTACCCAACTCTTCCCTAACAGTGTTGTAATCCTCGATTGGATTTTTATTCTCAGCTGAAACGCAGTGCATTAAAGCTTTGGTTCTAGAGACATGTCTTAAAAATTTATAACCCAAACCCTTTCCGGTTGATGCCCCCTCGATAAGACCAGGAATATCTGCAATAACGAATCCATACAAATCTCCTAGATTGGGAGCTAGTGTGGTGAATTGATAGTTCCCAACTTTTGCCTTGGCTTTTGTTAATGAATTCAATAGGCTAGACTTACCTGCATTTGGCAATCCAACCAAACCCAAATCAACCACCAATTTTAGCTCAATTTTATATTCACCACCTTGTGCAGGTTTACCTTTTGTAGACTCTTTTGGATTTATGTTTTTTGGACCTTTGAAATAAGCGTTACCGTAGCCTCTATTACCACCCTTCAAAAAAAATATAGGGGTTTCTTCCAACACCTCAACTTCCTTACCTGTTTCAATATTAGTTACAACACTACCTATTGGTAGATCTAGTACCAGATCTTCTCCTGCCTTACCGTTCATACAATTTTTTCCACCTCTTTCTCCATCCTGTGCTTTAAAATCCTTGATAAACCTATATTTAGACAGCAAGCCTATATCTCGAACACCTCGAAGATATACATCTCCCCCCTTGCCTCCATCACCTCCACCTGGGCCAGCATGATCTATACCCTTAAAGTGCATCCAAGAGACTATGCCGTCTCCCCCTTTTCCTGAGTGTATAGAAATAGTTAATTCGTCTATAAACATAGCTACACTCTACACAAACCAAAGACTATTTACAAACATTACTAAGGCTTAATTTATCCACAAATATTAACGTTATTAATATTTGCAAAATAAATATAATTTGATACAAATATCTCAAACCTAAGAGTAAATTTTTATTATATTAATTTTTACAAATAATTATACAGAAAAAAATAAAGAATATGTCAGATGATGAAATAAAAGATCTAGATGGTTTTGGAGACGAATCTGGTGGTGGGCCATCAGATGATGTTCTTAAGAAAGGTAAGGTTGGAGACGATGATATTTTTGGTGACGACCTCGCCGATGGAATATCAGATGGTTTGGTTGTAGATGAAATTGGTATGGAAGACGAATTCGACTCATTAGACAAACTAGCAGATGAAGAATTGGATGATGAGTTGGATATGGAAGAGGAAGACGCTTGGTAATATAAAAATGCCCCAACTTGGGGCATTTTTATATTACATTGATTTTTATAAACCTTCTCTTTCCCACCTTATAAGTCGTTGAAGAGACTTTTTCATCAACATCACTGACTTTTTCATTTGTTTGTGTGTTTGTAACTGCACCCTCATTAACCAATCTTCTAAACTCATTTTTTGAAATTACTATTTGGTTAATCATAAGTATTTCACACAATGAAGTACCTGAGGCAACACTTACCTCTAAAACATCTTCGGGTATACCACCTTTTGAAAAGGTATTATCAAAAACTTCACCGGCTTTTAGAGCCTTATCTTCGTCATAACACAAAGACACCAACTCTTTTGCCAAAAATACCTTATAGTCTCTTGGATTTTTACCGGAATCTATGGATTCTTTGATTGATTCTATATCCGAATGTGGTACATCAGTTATTATTTCTAGGCCTGGAACTATCATTTCATCACTCCAACTCATTACCTTCCCGAACATTTCCTCTGGTGATTGGTTTAATGAAACCATATTGTTTTCTGTTTTACCCATTTTTTTACCTGATGAATCTACCAGCAACTTTGTTGCGAACACAAATTTTTCTTTATTTTTGATTGTTTTCATCAAGTCTCTACCTGCCAACATATTCCAGGTTTGATCGTTGCCCCCTATTTCACCATCAACATCCATTGCAACAGAATCGTAACCCTGCATTAATGGATACATAAATTCCGAAAGATTAATTGGTTTGCCCTCCTTCATTCTTAAATCAAACATCTCTCTTTCTAACATCTGTTGCACTGTAAAATTCGAAGAAAGTTCCAGCACTTCTGCAAATGTCATTTTGTCATGCCATTCAGAATTAAACATAAACTTTGCCTTATTTGATCCTGAAAAATCTATAAACTTTGAAGCTTGTGACTTGTAATTTTTAAGATTGTTCAAAACTTCTTTTTTTGAAAGTTTTTTCCTTGTTGCAGTTTTATCTGTTGGATCACCTATCATGGCTGTAAAGTCTCCCATAAGTAGAATTATTTGGTGACCCATTTTTTGGAACTTTGAAAGTTTAAGTAGTGGTATTAAATGTCCCAAATGTAGTGTTGGACCAGTTGGATCAATGCCGAGATAAATCGTTAATCTTTCACCCCTTAGCATCTTTGCTTTTACAAAATCCTTACTCGGAAAGATTCTTTCTACCCCTCTTGTAAGCAGATTGTCGATTTCAACTTCGTTGGTATTAATTTTTTGTTTAAATACTCCAAACATTTAATTACTGTACCACATTTATGGTAATATATGAATTATGATACATAAATTAATTAGAAACCATTTTAAGAGACATGGAGTTAGGAATATTTTACTATTTGTCTTTTCCTCTGGGATTATAGTGGCTAGTTTATTACTTATTTGGGTATCTACATTTAAAATTCCTTCATTAGACACCATAGAGGAGAGGAAAATTGGTCAATCAACTAAAATATTTGATAGTACAGGCAAAATACTACTATATGATGTTTACCAGAACGCTAAAAGAACCGCTATCCCCTTTGAAGAGATACCTGGATACATAAAAGATGCTGTGGTTTCTATAGAAGATAAGGATTTTTACACCCATAAAGGTTTTAAACCTACTTCTTTTATTAGAGCAGTGGTTGTTAATTTGTTATCTGCTGAATTTGCTCAAGGTGGATCAACTATAACTCAACAAGTTGTAAAAAACTCTATTTTGGTTGGTGATAAAACCATAACAAGAAAATTAAAGGAAATTGCTCTTTCATTAAAACTGGAAAAAGTTATATCAAAAGATCAAATTCTAAGTATGTATTTAAACGAAAACCCTTATGGAGGAACAGTCTACGGTGTTGAAGAAGCTAGTCAGGTTTTCTTTGGAAAATCATCTAGAGAAGTTACACTCGCAGAAGCGGCGTACCTTGCTTCAATACCCCAAAGACCTTCTTATCTTTCCCCATACGGATTCCATAAAGATGAATTGGATTCTAGAAAGAACCTGGTACTAAAAGAAATGTATGAGGATGGAAAAATAACTGGAGATGAGTATGAAAAAGCTAAAAATGAAAACGTTATTTTCCAACCAAAAAGTAATTTCGGCATAAAAGCTCCACACTTTGTTATGTTTGTTAAAGATTATCTTGAAAATAAATATGGAAAAGATGTTATTGAACAAGGAGGACTAAGGGTAACAACCACATTAAACTATGACCTTCAAGCAAAAGCGGAACAAATTGCTTTAAAGTATGCGACAATAAATACCACAAATTTTAACGGTACGAATGATGCTTTTATAGCTATAGACCCTAGAACAGGTGGAATCCTAACTATGGTCGGGTCTAGAAACTATTTTGATAAAGAAATTGATGGGAATTTCAATGTCACAACCGCCAAAAGACAGCCTGGTTCAACGTTTAAACCTTTTGTTTATGCTCAGGCATTAATAAAGGGTTATACTCCAGAAACAGTTCTGTTTGATTTAAAAACCCAGTTCTCAACTAAGTGTCCTAAGGAAAACTTAACGAGTGAAAACGGTTGTTACTCTCCTAGTAACTATGATGACAACTTTAGAGGACCTATGACAATGAGAGAAGCGTTAGCTCAATCTATTAACGTTCCGGCAGTTAAAACACTTTATTTAGCAGGAATAACCGAGTCTATAAACTTAGCAAAAAATCTAGGTATTACTAGTCTAGGTGATGCAAATCTATATGGTCTTACTCTAGTTTTGGGAGGTGGTGAGGTTTCTCTACTTGAAATGACTTCTGCATATGGTGTTTTTGCCAATGATGGGGTGAGAAATCCTTATATAAGTATATTAAAAGTTGAGGATAATAAAGGAAATATTTTAGAGGAAGCTAAACCTAGACCAGTTAATGTTCTTGATCCAGAAGTAGCAAGAAATATATCAGATATACTTACTGATAATGTAGCTAGAACACCTTTATATGGAGCAAATTCAATAATTTACTTTGGAGGAAAGGATGTTGCTGTAAAAACTGGTACAACCAACGACTACAGAGATGCATGGACTATAGGTTATACACCGAATGTTGTTGTTGGAACATGGGCTGGTAATAATGACAACTCTCCTATGGCTAAAAAAGTCTCAGGTCTTATTGTCGCTCCTATGTGGAGGGAGTTTATGGATGAAGTTCTAAAGGTTACTCCCCAAGAAAATTTTATCAAACCTCAAAAAGAGGATTCGTATGAATTAAAACCTGTTTTAAGAGGTAAATGGCAAGGTGGAATATCTAATGTATCAACAAATGGAAACACTGATATACCATATAATTCTGTTCAAGAAGTTATATCTGGTGGAGTTCACTCTATCTTATTCTGGTTAGATAAAAACAACCCTAGAAGTAACTCTGAGGTTATACCTGAATCAGATCCTCAGTTTGAAAGATGGGAGTACCCTATTAGACTATGGGCGGATGCGAGGGGTTTGTAAACTACCTTATATCAACATATTTAATAGAAGATATTTTGTTTATTTCCAACAAGATATCTTCTTTGTGAATAAAAATTTTATTTTTAATTAGTGGTGAGTCTTTAATATATATAACGTTTTCCTTTACTTGTATTGTGTTTACATCAATAATTATTTGAGTATTTTTTTTGACCACTTCTGCAATAGACTCGATCAGATACTCCCCTTTTTCAATATTTTTTTTAAATTTTTCTAAATACTTAGATATATTTAACATTTTTATTTATTCATTGGCATTACTAGGTATAAAAAGGAACTATCCGATACACCCTTTATAACCATAGGTTTATTATTATCTGAAAAAGATAGAGAGATACTATCTGAGTCTACAGATTGAAAACAATCAATAATATATTTGTAATTAAAGCTAATTATCAAATCATCTCCCTTTATTACAGCATCTATGTTTGTAACGTTCTCTCCCACATCCATATTTTTAGTTGATATTTTTAAGGTTTTGTTTTTTGATGAGATGTTGAAAATTACCTGACTAAACTTATCTGCAAATATGTTTGAAATTTTTAATGAGCTAAGAAAATCTTGTTTCAATAAAACAACTTCTGTTTTTACTTCTTTAGGTATTATTTGTTTATAATCTGGAAAAGTACCGTCTATAACTCTAGATGTTAAGTAAATATCATTAAAAGCGAAGGCGATTTGATTTTCATTCAAAAAAACCTCAACATCATCTTTAGTGTCATCTAATACTCTTATTATTTCACTAATGTTTTTTATAGGTATTAATATTTGATTAAAATCTTTATGTTTTTTAACCCCTATTTTTTTCTCAGCTAGTCTAAATGAATCTGTTGCTACAAATATTACATCTTCCTCTTCAGAAACAATAAGAACACTTGATAATGTTGGTCTAATTGTTGATACTGAGGCACTATAAACAACTGATTTTAAACCTTTAATTAAATTAGGTGCATTAAATGTAAATGAGTTCTTACTAGAAACCTTAGGGATATTTGGAAAATCATCTGTATTAAATGCTTTTATTGTTCCATCTGAATGTTTTGTAGATATTCTTAAATTACCACCAACATCTTCCAGAGTTATATTTTTATCATTTAATATATTTGATATGTAGTTATATAAAACCGACCCAGAAACTGCTATTTTCCCTGGTTTATTAACTTTTACTGGAATACTTACTTCTATACCAATATCTAAATTTGTAGCTTTGATAGTTAATATAGAATCCTGTGCCTCAAGTAACACACAACTTAAGATAGGTAGAGTTATGTTTTTACCTGTAACTTTTTCTACCTTACCTATAGCATATGAAAGTTTATCTTTTATACATTCTATATTCATAGTATTAGTTTATTTATTTTTATTTAAAGAATCATTACTATATAGTCTGTGTATAACTGGAAAAGTCTAATTTATCCATTATTTAAGCCATTTTATCGGTTTATATATGTGGATAAGTTTTTAATATTAATTTAATAACTTATTTAAATGATTAAATATTAACAACTTACTATAACCTTTTACCAACTTATACACACACTATACACTTTTATTTACACAAAGATAGACCTTAATTGATTTATCTCTTGTAGTAAAGATTCATCATTTTTTACATCATTTTTTATTTTTTCACATGAGTGCATAACAGTAGTATGGTCTCTACCACCTAATTTTTCTCCTATTGCTGGAAATGAGATGTTAAAATCCTCTCTTAGGATATACATTATTATTTGTCTCGGTTTAATAATTTCTTTTTTTCTAGTTTTATCATAAATCAATTGTTCTTCTATGTTGTAAAACTCAGATACTGTTTTTACAACCTCTTTAATAGAAATTATTTTCTTAGGTTTCGTATTGTTTTTAACAAAATTCTTAACCTCAACCAATGTTAATTCCCTTCCTTTTAATTGAGACTGACATGTAACAGAGTTAATTATACCTTCAAGTTCTCTAATGTTTCCGTTAATTGAGTAAGCTAAATACTCCACAACATCCTTAGACAACGGGTATTCACTAGAATTTAGTTTTGCCTTAATAATAGCTATTCTAGATTCATTATCTGGTGTAGGGATATCTACTGTCATTCCTGCACTAAATCTTGATTTTAATCGATCTTCCAGGTCTTGTATGAGTGCAGGGTGTTTATCAGATGAGAAAATGATTTGTTTGTTGTTCTCGTATAAGTGATTAAATAAGTGAAATAACTCTTCTTGAGTTTTCATTTTTCCAGAGAAGAACTGGATATCATCCATTATCAAAACATCATACTTTCTGTATTTCTCTTTGAATAAGTTTGGTTTATTAAGTTGAATAGAGTTAATAAGTTCCTGACTAAACTTTTCCGAGGTGGTGTAGAACACTCTCCTTCCCCCACTATTTTTTAAATAATTACCTATAGCCTGAATTAAATGAGTTTTGCCGTGTCCAGTTCCACCATAAATAAACAAAGGGTTATAAACAATTCCTGGTTTTTTTATTACAGCCTGACTAGCAGCGTGTGCAAACTCATTAAAAGGTCCAACTATAAAAGTATCAAAGGTGTATCTAGGATTTAAGTTATCATCTTTGTTTATATATGTGTCTGCTATAGGTAACTCACGTGTAATTTGTTGAGGTTTTTCTGTTAATGCTTTTTCCCTCATCTCCTCTTTAGATATAACATATTGTAAAGATTGAATATTGCTAGAAATTCCACGAAGAGTTTTTAAAATCATATTGTGGAACTTACTAGATAACCAATCTTGAACAAAAGTATTTGGAACCCCAAGATGCACAGTCCCGTTCTCTTGCTTAACTATGAAGGTGTCTTTAAACCAAGTATTAAAGTTCGGTTTAGAAAGATTCAATTCCATTTCCACTAGAACACCGTCCCAAAGTTTTTTGTTATCCATCATAGTCTAGATATTATATAGAAAAGAAAAAAAGATAGCACTTGTTAAAACTCGCAGTTTATGTTAATAATGTGTGTACAACTTGTTAATAACAAAATTTAAAAATCATGTCTTTCACATATAAACCAAAAAAGAAGAAAAGAGCAAAATCTCACGGTTTTCTAGTTAGAAGTAAGTCTAAAACAGGTAAAAACACACTGCTAAGAAGAAGAAGAAAAGGTAGAGCTAAACTGACCACAGTATAGTATTAACTATCCTAATGCTACCTAAAGACAGAAGAATAGAAAGGTCTATTTTTAGCCACATTTTGGCAAAATCAGTTAGATACCACTCTAATTCTTTTGTTCTGTATGTCTCAAAAATCAATAATGATATAAACAAACTAAGTAAAAGTAAGTTTTCATTTTCTGTGTCAAAAAAGATACTAAAATCCTCTGTAGATAGAAACAAACAAAGAAGAAGAGGCTACTCTATTATTCAAAGAAACATTAACACCATAAAGTTAGGAAATTATTATTTTTTTGTGTTTAAAAAGGGTTTTTATAAAGATTATTCGGATCTAGAGAAAGACGTTGTTGGATTACTTTCATCTTCCGGTATGATAATATAGTCAAATGATTAATATTTTTCACACACTTGTTTCTGAGCCATTATACAACGGACTTATTTTTTTAATATATAAACTTCCGTTTTTTGATGTTGGTGTTGTTATTATAATTTTCACTATCTTAATTAAAATAATATTATTACCTCTTTCTATAAAAGCTTCGAAGTCACAGTTACAAATGAAAGCTACAGAGAAAGATATAGCGCAAATTAAAGAAAAGTATAAAGACAAAGGAGAACAAGGTATAAAAGTAATGGAATATTATAAGGAAAAAGGTATAAATCCATTCACAGCAATACTCGTTGTGTTTATTCAAATTCCGATTCTAATAGGTTTGTATAGGGTGTTTATAGGACTTCCAACCATAAACACAGCATTTTTGTACAGTTTTGTTGGGATTCCTGAAACTATAAATATGACTTTCCTTGGTTTGGTTAATATGGGTCAAAAAAGCCTCATATTAGCGATTCTGGTGGGAATTACGACATATATACAGACAAGTTTGGCTACTGGAGCACAAGGAGATTCACAAACTAAAGAGTCTTCACAAGTTGATTTTGCTAAAGCCATGTCATTTCAAATGAAGTACTTCCTCCCCCCTTTTATAACCGCTGTTGTTTACAACATATCTTCTGCTGTAGCCCTATATCTTTTTGTGAGTAATATATTTTCAATAGCACAGGAGTACTACATAAAACACAAGTACCATAAAAATATTACAGTTGTATAAAACTACTTAGTTAGGTCTAAACTCCAAAGAGAGTTGTCTATTTTGTTAATAAATACTAGATACTGTTCATTCTGAGAAAGAAGGGGTTTGATAACATCAATAGTTTCCCCACCCTCATTCCTTAAGTCCACAATAATTTCTGAGGTGTTGTTGGTTAGATCGTATTTCCATATATCATCAGTGTGTTGTGTCATTCCTTTATACCAGAGTGTTAAGCTTCCACTGGATAAACCTTCTTTCGGTACAGCACAATAAACTATGTTTTTAGTTGCCCAAACGCATTTTTCCGGGAATGACTCTGGTGTTACTGTTGTATAAGTCCTTTTACTTAAATCGTATAGGTTCATTGTGTAGTCATCACCTTGTTTAATATACAATACCCTTGTTGCATCTGGAGCAACTAATGAAGAAAGCCCTTTAATATTTCCCAAAACTTTTCTGTACGAAGCATTTGAGGTGTTAATAAAATACAAAAATCCATCAGTATTTTCTTCAGGTTTTGTGTTTAGGGCAACAGTGTTACTGTTTACATACTGAGAATTCAATTCTCTTATTGGAGAATTCCATATCAACTTCTTGTTTCCTCCACTGAAGTTTCCTATATAACCATTTGAACCAGATTGTGCTTGTTCCAAAAAGAAAACACTATTGTCATAAATAGAAACATCACTTATTTTATTAGGGAAAGGAATGCCTGTTATGGTGTTTTCTGTTGTAGTGCTGGTATCTTTTATTGTTAAAGAAAATGTGTCTATTGTTACATCATCATCCTTAAGGTATCTTGCTATAAGAGAGTTGTTTTTGTTTCCCCATACTGCATCATAAACCTTAGGTATTGTAGTATTTGAAATTCTTCCTTGTCTTGGTGAGAAAAGTTCAGTTTCAAAAATATGTCCAGTTGATTTTTCTATGTACCTTACAACTGTTCCAGCTTTTACATCCAAAGTTCCAGCACCAGAAACAGGTTCACTAGATAGTTTTCTTAGTTTTTTTGTAATATCAAAATCTGAAGCAGAACCATTGTTATTTTCACCTTCATTTTCATTTATAACAGGTCTTTCTTCAGTAACGACCTCATCTCCACCAAACGGGAAAAAGTTTTTAAATGTGTTCACTACCCCACCATTATCTGTGCCATCCTTGGGTGTCACAAAATAATACGCAATAAGACCTCCTAAAAGGAACATAAGTAGTATGGCAACAATAATGTAAGTTTTTTTATTCATATTTTTATGGGCAAGTTGTTGGTGCCGTTCTTGAATAATCATATACTGAGAAGTGGGAGCCTGTGATTTGTCTTTGTCCTGTTCTCGGATTTGGTCCTAAAACTAATATTGGACCTGTATATGGAACAAAGGCTGATCCATCAGGATTTCTTCTCGGACTACCATCACGGTTCACTGTGCTTTTTAAGTTAAAACACTCTACATCTGTTTCTACTTCAAAAATTGGTGAAAGGCCATTTTGTTGAGCGTAAGTAACAAATGCATTTAGGTTTATGGGTATTTTGTTTACTGGTGTTGCATCTACACAAGTACCTTGGTTGTGACACTGTGATTGGTGTACTATTGATGCATTGTATCCACCTTCAGTAATTCTCCAAGAAATCGGTGGATTGTTTCCGTTAAGTGCAGTGTTTAATGCTAAAAGTTTCGGCATCATCGCCACAGAAACTCCAGATCCAACCGCACTACCAGTTGCAGGTAATCCTGTTCCAGCAAAAGCTAAACAACCACCTCCTAAACAGTTACCAAATGGAGTTGTGACTCCAGTTACAGTGGGGTTGTTTTGTTGAGCAGGTGCGGCCAAGAAAGTAACATTAAAGTTAAGTATTTGAGGATTTATGGTGTATAGGATTACATATGAACCAATAACGAGTAGAAGTCCAGTAACCGCATTTTTAATATAATTTCTACCATCCTCCTTCCCAGAGAAAGAGTCCGATGTGGCGTAAGTTATGCCCCCGATTGTAATAAATATAAATGCTAAAGCTATAGAAACACCAACTGCAAGATTAAAAACTGCAGGTAAGTATTGTGAAAGAGTGATTTCCCTTCCAGTTGTGCCTTGACCATCACCAATACCAGGAAGAGGTTGTAATACAGAATAGTTTTGAGTGTTCTGTGCAAAAGATACAGAAACAAAAAACAAAAATGTGATAATCGGTATTATAAATAATATTTTTTGTATTCTAGTTTTCATTTTTTGTAAAAGTTAATCCTATGTTTTTTGTGGCATATTGCAGAAGCCTATCTCCATTTTCTACAACAAGTGAAATGTTTGATGATCCTTCCGTTCCCTCCTTTTGTCTGAATGTCTGGTTTCTTGTTCCAACTGAATCAGATATACCTACACCATTTATAAGCCATTTGTAGGAAATGTATTCCTCAGAAGCATTTAGATCAAAGAAAAATGGACTAGCAAATAGCGTTATTTCATTAGAGTTCCCAAATCCTTCTTCAGCACCTAATGCTTTCTGGAACTTTATTCCATATAAAGGGTCTTTTTTATAAAAAATTATTGTGGGTGTTGTGGGTTTGATTGTAATTGTTGAATAACCCACCGATGATTCATCTTGGGGCACAACTTCTACAGCTATATTTAAGTCTCTAGATATAAGTGAACCATCTAAGGTGTAAACATTTCTACCAAATCCAGATGCACTTTCAACCACAGAACCATTCTTTCTCCACTTGTAAATCATATTTTTAGGGTTCATTTCTACACCATTCTTATTAGGTATGTGTGGAATTGCTACTATAGACAAGGTGTTTTGGTGAGCAAATAAAGCCTTTCCTTTGTAAAATGGTGGAACGTAACCACTAGATTGCCACACAAGATCTACACTAGACGGCATAAAGGAGTAGTTTTTTTGAACCAAAGCGCCCTCAGCAGTTTTAATAGTCAGATCTACTGTAACTTTTTGACCATAATCTCCCATGGTAAAAGTAAAATTTTTTTCACCAACACCACTTTTTTGAGTTTTACCGTTTATCTTCCAAGTAAATGTAGCTGCATCTACATTTGTTGAATAACTTTTTACAAAAACACCCACTATTTCATTTGCTTTAGGTATTTCTGGGGCAAATTCAATTAAAAATTCACCTTCACCCCCTATTAATTGAGACTGGGCTATCGAAAAATTTCCTAAAAATAGAAGCAGGGCTAAAGATAATAGAACGTAACGTTTCATCTTTATAATAATAACACAAGCAATATTTTGTGGTTTTCTGTTATTCACAATTTTACTTTGTTTTAATCATATTTACTCCCTTTGATAAAACTGGATTATCTCCTACCACTTCTTTTATTTTTGTTGTTCCAATTAGATAAGCCACAACCATTGTCCATGCTGGAATCAAGTTTATAAAAGGTATGGTTTCAATTACTGCCCCCAACCCCAAAGAACCAAACCTTTTTGGGGTCATCATCTTTACACCCTTCATGTGAAACCAAAGCCAGAATGTCATAAATGCAAAAAAACTGATTAGTCCAGCTATAACATTACCTATATACGGTATCCAACCCACAAGTGCTTGGAAGGCATCAAAAAATAGTGAGGTAAAAAACATTAAAAAAATTGTTGTATCATTTATTTGTTGTTTCTCTCTCATTTTATTGGCTATTTTCTAAATCTGCCCGAGCCTTCTTGATAGACAGAACTTGAGATGGGTCAGAAGTAATTATTTGATCTTCGGTATATGAAGCAATTACTTTTATTGCTACATGTTTTAATCCAGCAAAGAAAATACCCTCCCCCACATCAGATTCCAGTAACAAATATTTTTCTTCATCAGTCAGACTAAACACTTGTTGAAGTTTGTCTATGGCAGTTGGAGACTGTTTCAAAAGAATTTGTATAGATGAGTTGGTAACAATGGGCACTCCATACGGTGATTTCATAAAATCATCCACATCCTGAGTGATGGTTGCAAGTCCTAAATAGTATTTTCTTCCTCTTTTCGCTAGTGATAGTAGGAAAGATGCTGTATCTTCAGATTTCATCATCCACCACGCCTCATCAATAACCAAAAGTCTCTTTTTGAGTTTCTTTCTAATCATGTTCCATATGTAATGCATTATGATGTACATTGCTATTGGCTTAAGCTCATCCTCCATGTCTCGTAAAGAGAACACAATAAACTTCCTATTTATATCAATATTACTCGGTCTATTTATAAAACCAGCCCAAGTTCCTCTCGTGTATTTAGTTAGTCTTTGAGCAAGCGATTGTCCACCTTCCATACCGGAGAGAACAAGTTCAAAATCAGAAAGTAGTGGGGGTTCTACATTTTCAAAGTTGGAGTCAGCGGTTATATCCTTAAGTGCATAAGTTTCTGTTATAGCTCTATCAATTATCGCATCCTCCTCAGGTGTCAGTCCTCCCATCATAAGTCTAAACAATCCAACAAGGTTTATAATGTTTGATCTGAGTACACTCGCAAAAGACTCATCTTCTCCAGGAGCTGGTATTTCAAAGGGGTTTATGTGGTGCTCTGAGTTAAGAGAGATGTTAAAGTATCTACCCCCTACCGCTTCTGCCAAGTACTCGTATTCTTTTTCTGGGTCAATAACCATAACATCCGTATCAAACATCAAAGTTCTCAGAATTTCTATTTTTGTCATGTATGACTTTCCTGAACCTGATTTTGCAAATGTAATTGAGTTGTAGTTTTCAAGGGAAAATCTATCAAAAAGTACAAGTGATGAGTTGTGTCTGTTTATTCCGTAAAGTATTCCTTTGTCTGAAGTTAGGTCAAATGATATAAACGGAAACAAAGAAGAAAGCGGAGATGAGTTAAGTTTACTGTACACCTCCAGTCCATCTGTTGCTATCGGTATTGCTGCCTTAAATGCTTGTTCTTGTTGGAATAATGCAGGTTTGAGGTATACAAGTTTTGCTTCTAGGATGGATTTTATTTCTGATTCTACTTTATCAAGTTCATCACTGTTGTTGGCATACATTGTTATATATAGTCCTACATCAAACAGTCTTTCCTGTGCCTGTTGCAAGTTGTCTCTAAGGTTTTCTAAGTCTTGATAAGCTGTATCTAGCATAGGATCTCTAACAAGACCCTTCGCTTCTCTGGTGTTTATCTGGCTTTGAACTTCAGCTACTTTCTTTTGAAAAGTTCGGAGTACATTTGCTGTGTCTATTGGTTTAATAAATATTGAAACATCAAAAATTTTATCTAGGTTTATAATCGGTGCAAACCAGTTGTCAGATAGATATCTTGGATATGAAATTACAAAGAAACTTCTTAAAACTTTTTCTCCAAGGTTTATTTCTTTTGGAGTAACCTTAAGAGCACTAGGAGCAATGACGTCTTTAAGCTCTAAAGAACTTGAGTCATATATTTCTTGAGGCAGGATTGTTGAAATCTCTTTCTCTTCTTTATTTGTTTTTAGAAAATCGAAAATTCCCATATATTTTATGATGATTTAATTGGTTTGTCGGTTTCCCCCGGGTTAAATATTTTGTAAAATAATTCAATAACCTCTTCTGTGCCAAGTTTGATTACTCTTATTCCACATCTAGATAGCCCTTGTTCAACCACAGAAACTCTTTGCTCAAGTTGTGTCCGATTCTCTTCAAAAGTTGTTTCTTTTCGAGCTTTATCTTCTTCAGCACTTGTTTTTTTAAAAAAACTTGATGTGCCACTTTTTATATTAATGAGAGCTGGATCGTATGGAACCACAATATAGAAGCCTTTTGTCATTATGTTGGTTGTTTCTGTGAATTTTCTTATGAATTCTATGTATTCTCTTGTTTGTATCTTCATCAAGTCATTCATTTGTTCCTTGTATCTGTCTTCAAGAAGAGCTATGTATGGTCTAATATCAAGTCTTCTAGACTGTATGTTTATTTGTACAGGAAAATCCAATGAGTTTAGAAAATCCTGAAATTGTAATACAATAGCTTTTCTTTCATCTTCAGATTTAAGTGAAAAGTTTAGTGATGATGACATAACCACCGCACGCATGGTTCCGTCCTTGAGTATGGCAATACCATCTCTAACTTCTTGTATCGGAACGAACTCTTGTGTTGCTTTAGAATTTACAGCCATGAATTTATTATAGCACTAAATATTTTTTCTACTTTGTGTTTACCCCACTTTTACTTGTAAGTGGATTCAAATTTTCATTCACATCAAGTGACCAAGACATTTCTTTTAGTTTACTTTCAGAAAGCCGAGGTACAAAAACTTTATTTGGATCTTTTTCTAACTCTTCCTTCTTCACAACTTTCTTTTCTTGTTTCTTCCAGATATATAAGTTTTGTTTGGTGTAAAACATAAATGCAGATTCTAAGAAATCAATAAAGGGTTTATTGTTTATTTTGTAAAAAGCTAAGGCAATAGAAACCGGTGCTATAATTGCAATAATAATAAGCGCTACAATTAAGGGTGTGTATGTATAGACAACAAAGCACATTCCTGCACCTCCTGCCAGATACACAAATTGTTTAAGAGTTAGAGGTCCAACTATTTTGTCCTCCACATCTATGAATTGTGGTACTTGATATCGCATATTTTTAATTTAACGGCTCTCTATATGGATCCTTTTCGTATTTTATTGGTGCAGTATTATTTCCTACCCCACCCAACTTTTTCTCAAGGATTGGGTTGGTAACAGGAGGTGTTGCTGGAGTCTCTGCATATCTAGGAACACCTATCGGGATTTGCTTATCTAGTACGTCATTTTGAAAAACAGGTTTCTGTGGTTGTGTTGATGCAGGATTTACTCTTAGTGGTTCATTTTCTTCTATAGCTGGAAGATTCTCCGGTCTTAGCTCTAGCTGAGTTCCAGATGACATTAACTTCTCATTTTTTGA
>DAORIV010000008.1:3864-22669 GCA_035438705.1 Parcubacteria group bacterium | reverse complement strand
GTGCCGAGACCCAGGGTCGAACTGGGGACCTATTCCTCTTCAGGGAAGCGCTCTACCAACTGAGCTATCTCGGCAATACTTGTTTATATTACTAAAAAATGGACTTTTTGCAATAAAATAAGTTAACTACCCAATATAGAGTTTAGACTGTTACTAGCATTCTCATAACTAGACATCAAAGTCTCAATATAGGGCTGTATAAGGTAAAATGCTCCTACAGCTGAGCCTATAATGAATATCCAATAAATAGTACTCATAATACGAGCAATTTTCATTGAACGTGTCAATGCACGCAACATCTTATTGTTGTCTTCTGCAACTTCTAACGTTTTATTTAGGAGAATTTTCTCTTCTGGTGTCATATTAACCTTTTACTCGTAGGCGAGTCTGCTTATTCTTATCTATTTTAGGCAGTCTAATAATAAGTAGACCATGTTTTTCTATAGCATCAGCCTCTTCTACCTCTACTTCTGCTGGCAACATGATACTTCTAGAGAATGAACCCCAGTAAAGCTCCTGATGAAAATAGTCTTCATCCTTAACAAATCTTTCTGTCTCTCTTTTTCCTTTAATAACTACCATGTCTCGAGTTATAGAAATATCCAAATCTTCTGGTTTAACACCAGCAACCATACTTTTTATTACTATTTCAGAAGGAGTCTGGTATACATCTATAGTAAGTTCACCTTCTTCAGGTTCTTCTAAAACTGAACTTGAGATGGAGTTTTTGCCAGGAAGCTTGCTATTAGGTGTTGAAGTTTCTTCTTCAATATCTTCCATATCGTCCATTCTGACGCTTCCGGTTAGTCTTTCAAAGAATGATCTGTTGTCTTTCATAATTTTATATTTGTTCCTTCTTTTTTAAGGTGTTTAATTTTTTCAAATAATAGTAATAAAACGACTATACCAATCCAAACCATTCCGAATATAAAGAAAATATTTCCAGGTACTTCACTTATTATAAATAAATTAAATGACGTATGCAACACTATCGCTAGGATTATTCCAATAATAGTGTAGATAATTCTTTCTTTTTGTTTTTTGTAGAAAGATAGTGCCAACATAAAGCCGATAGTGGCAGAAGATATTATATGTATTAGACTAGCACCCATAAAACGCATATTTCCGTTTATTAGTGTGCTTATAAAATCTCCATCTTTGATTAGTTCATTTAAAAATAAGGTATTCTCAAAAGTAACAAAACCCAATGCACCAACAATTAAATAAATTATGTCGTCTACTGGCTCATCCACGACTTTTCTTTTTAGAGCAATGAAGTATATTACTAAAAATTTAATTACTTCTTCTGTGCCAGCCCATAATGTAAAAGATAATACCTTATGCTGTACTAGGTAATCGTATACTAATTTTTGAATTGGTAGAACTATTAGCACACTTATAATACCTCCAAGAAATGCTAGTGTAAGCATTTTTGCAGGTTCAGGGTGTCTATCTTCCTTTAACCAAAACCAGAGCCATATAAATGCCGGAATTATTCCAAGCAAAAAGGCTACTAAAAATGGATAGTTTTCTATGAAAGTTAAGAACATATTTGTCGGTAACTATTTAGGCCATTTAGTCACCAAAAGAAGATTCTCATCGCTATTCTTTATATGAGTCCAAATCTCTTCTGTAACAAATGGCATAAAAGGATGCAAAAGTTTTAATGAAGTTTTTAATAAATATATTAGAGTATATTGTGCGGACTTTATTATATTCACATCCTCATTTTTTAATTTATCTTTTGAACCCTCAATTATTTTATCAGCAAAAGTGTGCCAAACATAATGGTATAGCTTTTCACCAGCAAGATAAAATCTATAGTTATCCATGTCTTTTGTTACATCTATTACAAGTTCATCCAACTCTTTTATGTTTTCCAAATCGTTTTGTGTGAGTGATTCTGGTTTTTTGCCGTCAAATCCTTCTGTGCTTGTTAGAACGAATCTAGTTATGTTCCAGATTTTATTCGCAAAGTTTTTGTAGGCTTTAACTTTATCTTCTTGTAGGGCAACATCAGTTCCAGGAGTGTTCCCAACAATTAATGCCATTCTTAAGGCATCAGTTCCATATTTTTGAGTTAGTGTAAGTGGGTTAATAACGTTACCTTTCGATTTACTCATTTTTTTCCCCTGAGCATCATTTACTAAGCCATGTAGATAAACTGTATGAAATGGAGACTTACTTCCCAAATATAGTCCAAATATCACCATTCTAGGTACCCATTTAAATATTAGATCATGACCAGTTTCCATTACATCAGTAGGGTAGTATTTGTTGTAGTCTTCATTTTCATGGAAACCGGTTACCATAAGTGGCCATTGACCAGAAGAAAACCAAGTATCAAAGGTGTCAGTATCTTGTATCCAGCCTTCACCTTCTGGTTTTTCTTTACTAGCTACTGCATGCCCATCTTTAAACCATGCTGGGATAGGGATTCCCCAAACAATTTGTCTTGAGATGTTCCAATCAATAGTATTAGTCATCCAATATCTGAATATTTTTTCGTAGTTGTCAGGTATGAACTTTATTTCACCTTTATCAACAGACTCTAGAGCCATTTTTGCTAAAGGTTCCATTTTTACAAACCATTGGTCTTTTATCTGAGGCTCTATTATTGTATTGCATTTGTAGCACTTTTTAACAACATTTTTATATTTTTCATCAATTCTAGTAACTAAACCTTTAGACTGTAGTTTTTCGACTATCTTACTTCTAGCATCTTTTATATTCATTCCTGCAAATTCACCCGCAATTGGCAAAAGTTTTCCTCTCCAATCGATAATTTGCTCCATATCTAAATTGTGTCTTTGGGCAATTTCGTAATCAACCTGAGAGTGCCATGGAGTTATGGTCATAACACCAGTACCGAATTCCATATCTACCACGTTATCTTTAATTACAGTTGCTTCAATAGGCCCGTTTATCCATTCAACAGTCATTTTTTGACCATGTTGGTATTCTGTATATCTTTTATCATCGGGGTGCATCACAACATACTTGTCTCCAAACTTTGTTTCAGGTCTAACAGTCCCTATTTCGAAAGGCCCATACTTAAAATAGTAAAAAGGAGAAGTCTCTTCTGTTGATTCGGTCTCCACTTCAGAAAGGGAAGTTTGGTGTTTGCTACACCAATTGATTGTTCTTTTACCTCTATATGCAATACCATCTTTCCACATTTTAATGAAGGTATCTTGAGTTTTTGACACAACATCTGAATCTAGTGTGAATTTTTCACGTGACCAGTCACATGAAGCTCCCATTGATTCAACTTGGGTTTCCATGTTCTTTTTATTTGTAAGTGTAAAGTCTAATATTTCAGCATATAGATCTTTTGGATCCATACCAAATCTAGATCGTCCTTCCTTCTCAAGTTTCTTTTCGTATACTACCTGAGTTTCAAAACCAGCATGATCAGCACCTGGAATCCATAATGCTCTGTATCCTGACATTCTTTTGTATCTGATCATTATGTCTTCTAGGGTAATAAAAAGAGCATGTCCAGCATGTAGGTCCCCATTAGCATTTGGAGGCGGCATTACAATAGTAAATGGTTTGGAGTTTTTATCTATAATTCCCTGTGTAACTAAAGTATCTGGATTAAAGAACCCACTTTCCTTCCAAATTTTGTATAGCCTTCCTTCAGTTTCAGCAGGATTATATGGGGATAAAAATATATCTTTCATTCAACCAGAATAACACATTTTAACGATGTAATGAAATATCTAATATTTTTATAGATTTTACTCGCAATTCATCGATTCTAAAAGACAAAATGAAATGTCTTTTAGATGAGTTTGGTAATATGGCAATTAGTATATGTTTTATTTTGAATCTAAAAGACACATTTTATCGTTTAAAAGACATAAATAATTATATGGCTATAAATAAGGATATTTTTGTGTATTGAATTTTGTGGTGTTATTGACAGTTTTCATAATTAAGTGTATTATCCTTTTCATATTAGATTATAAATATTTTAGATTCATTTTTTGATTATTATGAAAAAGATACTTACAAATACATTGATTGCCGTAATGGTGTTCACCAATTCAGGACTATTTCCTGTAATTACGTATGCTGGTTCACATACTGAAGAAACACAAAATGAAGAGGTTAAAATTGAATCTAAAAACGAATCATATAATCACGAAGAAGATACTTTTTGTAAAGATGGATATCTAACACCATCAGAAGCTGCTACTGCTTATAATTCTGGATTAATTTCATTTACACTGGCAACAAATACTTCAAATACATTTGCCACTTTTTCATTAGTTAATAATACTAACTGTAAACTACCTGTAAGTCTTTCATCATATAAGATGTTTGATCAAACTCTTTCAACTCAGGAATTTTTTCATGGAACAGGTTTAGTTTATGTAAAGGGTTCAGGCAAGCTAGAAGTTAAGCTTCCATCATGTATGGCTCAAATTGATGCATGGTACGGCCTACACCCTGAAACTCTTTTAGACTCAAATCCATATGCATATCCAAATGTTCCATTTGTGATAACTCATAAATTTATTTACAACAATGGCGTTGGCTATGCTGATGCTTCAGGAAATTTCTGTGTTAAGAAAGTAAATACTCCACCGAAGATTACTCTAACTGGTAGTGAGATTGTAACAATTTACCAAGGTGAGGCGTATGTAGATCAAGGGGCAACTGCACAAGATTTAGAGGATGGAAATATTACTACAAGTATAGTTACCACTGGAACTGTAGATTCAAACACTGTTGGTTCATACCAAATTAAATATAATGTAAAAGATTCTGGTGGTCTAAGCGCAACTGAGGTTATTAGAACTGTTAAGGTTGTATTAAAACCAATTGAACTTAAGAAGGCGACTATCTCTGCTACAAAAATAGTATGTAACTCCGAGTCAGATTTACCTAACTGGGGAGCTGGGGGTCCAAACATATCTAGTACAACTGCAAGTAACTATGTTGCTTCAAACTCAAATTGTAAAATAGTTCCTTGGACATTTGAGTACGGTACTGGTTCAAATCCTGGGGATCATGTAAGTGTTGGAGGGGATGGATGGATTCCATTTCAATCTACTACATCAATAGATGTTACGACTTCAAAAATCTGGGTAAGAGAGCAATTTAATTCAGATTATATAAACTTCACTGGAGTAAATACTAACAAAGATGTATCTGCTGAGTTGTATTGTGATACAGATG
This sequence comes from Parcubacteria group bacterium, assembly GCA_035438705.1. Lineage (GTDB taxonomy): Bacteria > Patescibacteriota > Minisyncoccia > Phycocordibacterales > DATDWN01 > C7867-006. The sequence goes on along the minus strand of DAORIV010000008.1, from coordinate 17,479 downwards.
TATTGAATTATGATAACTATGATTGGGTTATACCTTCAGTTAAGGATAAAACATATTACTGTGTTGCGTGGAATGTTTTAAAAGCAACATCAACTCCAGTAAATACACCACCTACAATTACATTGATTGGTGCTAATCCTATAACGATAAATGCTGGTGAGGTTTTCACTGACCCAGGAGCAACCGCTCAAGACTTTGAAGATGGAAATATTACTCCTAACTTGGTTGTTGTAAGTAATGTAAACTCAAATATACCAGGAACATATACAATCACGTATAATGTTGTTGACTCAGGTGGATTACACGCTGTTGAAGTTAAAAGGACAGTAAATGTCCTTGAGATAATTCCTGAAAATAGAGGAAAGATTACTTTCTGTTTACTTCTTGCAAATATAGATAATGTTTTGGCTACTAGTTCATATTCTTTACCTCAAGGAGTGTTTACAATGAGTCTTGCATCTACTTCTGTAAATTCTACAACAACAATACAAAATAAGGTTTGGAATTCTGAGAATTTCACTCCAAATAGAGGAATAATACTTGGCAGTGATGCTGAGTGTGTGACATACGACAATCTTCCATATGGGAAATACGTATATTCAACTTTAGATATAAATGGAGCTTCATGGAATACAGCACTATACAATGATCAAGCTACTCAACCTGTAAATAATATATTTGATCTATATACATTTGGAACATCAACTACAAACTCTGATGGAATTATAAATATTTCACCAGAAAGATATGAAAGAACTCTTGTGGTTTTGAGTAAATATAACCAAATCAATCAATGTACATTGCCAGAAATAGATTCAGCACTTACAGCATCAATTCTAGCTAACTCACAGTTTAACTACACATTAACAGCAAGTTCATCAAGCCCTGTATTGTTTACAGTCGGCACCTCAACACTACCATCATGGTTGTCATATGCGACAAGCACAAATACTTTAAGTGGAGTACCTACACAAACTGGAACATACAATGTTGATTTGATAGCTACAAATACATGTGGTCAGGATTCTAAAACTCTTGTGATAACAGTAACTTCTGGTGGTGGAGGAGGAGGTTCACCAACTTCTGATATTTCAGTTATAAAAACTTCAGATAAGACAACTGTAAATGTTTCAGATACAGTAACTTATACTATTACAGTTTCGAATGCTGGTCCAAATGATGCTACACAAGTTAGAGTCTCAGATGTGTTGCCATCAAACATAACATTTGTTTCAAGCACATCCACATTAGGATCTTATGCAACAAGTACTGGATTATGGACTATTGGTGATTTGCTAAATAATGCATCAACGACACTTACAATTATTGCAACAGTAAATTCTGGAACTGAAGGTCAAATTATATTGAACCAAGCTACATCTACTTCAGCTCAAACAGATCCAAATAGTGGTAACAATACATCTACCGTAACAGTTTCTGTTAATCAAGCTCCAGTTATCGGTTGTACATCAAATTGTGGAGGCGGAGGTGGTGGAGGAAATGGTCCTATATCAACTGCAGTTCCTTCAAATCCAGTAACCCCAGTTATTCCAAATAGTTGTAATTATTTGATCGATTATCTAAGAGCAGACTTTAACAATAACCCTGTAGAAGTGAGAAAACTTCAAGTGTTTCTAAGAGATTTAGAAGGACATTCAAATCTACAGATTACTGGTATTTATGATGCTCAAACTATAGTTGCATTGGATTCATTCCAAAACAAATATAAGAATGATATTTTGACACCATGGGGTCATACTGCACCAACATCATATGTTTACATTTTGACTAAGAAAAAAGTAAATGAAATATACTGTAAAACTGCTTTCCCTGTAAATGCACTTCAACAAGCTGAAATAGATGCTTATAGAAACTTTCTACAAGGATTAAAAGATTCAGGTGTTGAGTTCAATATAGGCACTCCAGTTGAAAATCCTTCAAATTGGGTGATAAAGGGACAAGTTGGAACTCTTTCAACATCTACTCAAAATAAGGCTACAGGTAGTCTACCTAAAGAAAATCTTGCTACTCTAGCCGGATACTCATCAACAACAAATGAATTGGTTTCAAATCTAACTGCCAATGTAATTGCGTCTGGAAAGAAATTTGCAAATACTTTACTTGGTCTATTTAGTTTCCCATTTGGATCAAAAGGGGAAGTGGACTTACAATGTGAAAATACTTCAGGAATAGGTTGGTTAAATATTATACTTTTAATAATTATCGCAGTTATATCTTACTTGTGGTATAGAGAGTATAGTAACAATAAAAAAATAGAAGAAATTAACAAAGCTATAGATTTAGAATAAAAAAGAAAAGACCTGCCACTGGCAGGGCTTTTCTTTTTGTACCTCTTTATAAAACTTAACACAGATTATTTTAATTTCAAGTTTCCTTGAGCAATTATTTTATGGTTTGTGCTTATAAAATCTGGAAATGCCAAGCATTTAATGTAGGTAGAGTAAGCTATCATAATACTATTGTCTGTGGATAACTCTTTCGTTGGGGTTTTTATTTCAAGATCTGAAAATATATTTTTTAGTTCATGAAAAGATTCTCTAATTTTATTGTTTGCTATAACACCACCTGCAATCATCAAAGTATTTATTTCTTTTTCATCTAAAGCTTTTTTAGTTTTCTTAATTAGCACATCTACAACAGCATCTTCAAATTCTCTAGCAAAGTCAGATTTTTGTTCTGTAGTCATTGTGTTGCTATCTCCCTTGAAGTTGTCTCTAATATAGTAAAGGGCGGATGTCTTAAGACCTGAGAAAGAAAAGTCAAAATTATTGGAATTTATCATTGGTCTAGGGAATTTCACAACATTTGTGTAATTATTTTTCCTAGCGATTTCAGCCAATTTTGATATTTCTGGACCTCCTGGATATGGGAGGTTTAATATTCTCGCTACTTTATCAAAAGCTTCTCCAACTGCATCGTCTAAAGTTTGACCGATTATTTTGTATTCACCCCATTTTGGTATCTCCACTAATTCAGTGTGTCCACCAGAAATAAGTAAGGCAAGAGCGGGGAATGTTATTTTTGAATTACTTCCTGTAAGTACTGATGCAATATGTCCTTCCATGTGATTTGCAGGAATTACTGGTATTCCCCACAATTTTCCTAAAGCATTAGCGAAACTAATTCCAACCCAAAGTGCTGGCTCTAACCCTGGTCCTGAGGTTACTGATATAACATCTATATCAGGTTTTTTTATTTTACTAACAGTATCCCTTAATCCTTCATATAAACCTTCTTCTCTTTTTAAAATCTGTTCAATTTCTTCCCATTTTTCTTCATGATTAGTAAGAGGCTCAGCATACATTTTTGCTTGATTCAATACTTCTATTAAAAGTACTGGAAGTTTTTTAGCATGTTCACGTTTTGCAAGCATTGGGAAAACTCCTCCATATTGTTTGTGGGTTTCAATTTGGGAGTAAAGTGCATTTCCAAGAACAGAAAAAGTTGGTGAAGTTAGTCCTCCTGAAGCTTCAACTATACTTACTGCTGTTTCATCACAAGATGTTTCGATACTAAGTATTTTCATATATTTTTTATGTGTAACTTGTGGTTGGTAATAATTTTTTACTAAAAACTTTTCCAACCCGGCCTCGTGTCGTCATGCTTTGGCCACACAAAATGTCCCACATTTTGTGCGCGATAGAGGACTTGAACCTCTGACCCTCTCAACGTCAATGAGATGCTCTACCAACTGAGCTAACCGCGCCTAAACTTCATAAAACTAACATATTTTTGCTTTTTTTACAAAAAATGATATAGTTTTCCTTGTATTTCTGGCCTCATCGTCTAACGGTTAGGACGCGGCCTTTTCAAGGCTGCAATCGGGGTTCGATTCCCCGTGAGGTCACAAATTAACGAAGTTAATTGCCTTACAATTAAGCCTGGGGGACTTAATGTGGGGAATCGAAAACCTGTGATAGTTTTTCGAAGAAAAACAGAACAGGTGTACAGAAACTGTAAGTTTCGATTCCCCGTGAGGTCACATTTTTTATGATACATTCTTTTATAACCTTTATAGAACAGGTTGTTATACCTTTTGGTGGCTTGGGGGTATTTTTAGCTGAAATTATTGAAGAAGTAGTCGTTCCTATCCCATCTGCACTGGTACTTTTTACTTCAGGTTTTATATTGTTGCAAGGAGAAGTATCCTATGAGTTTTTTAATGATCTTATATTTATTATCACTATTCCTGGTGCTATAGGTTTAACATTAGGCTCTACATTTATATATTATTTGGGCTACAAGGGAGGGAAACCATTCATAGAGAAATACGGAAAGTATTTCGAGGTCAGTTGGCAAGAGGTTTTGGATTTTGATGAAAAATTGAATAAATCAAAATACGATGAGTATATATTTGTGTTGGCTAGAATAATTCCATTAGTGCCAAGCTCTGTTATTGCAATGTTTGCTGGTGTCACCAGAATGCCACTTAAAAAATATTTATTTCTTACTTTTATTGGTGCAATGATTAAATCTTTTATTTATGGATATGTTGGTTATGAGGTAGGGGATCTGTATAGGGTATATGCAGAAAGTATTGCAAAGTTTGAGAATGTGGGTCTATTTCTAGTATTTGTTTCAGGGGTTACATTCATATCTTATAGAATATATAAAAGGAGATTTGCTAAATAGTTATCAACAGTCTGGTTGACTTATAGATAGGCAGGGTATAGAATAAGCGTGTGAGAGAAAGTTTGGTTTGTTTCGTTCGGTTGCGATATCGCTTCCCAACAACAAACTAAACCAATCCCACAACGTTTTTCGGTGATTAGACTTCTACTCACCACAACCTGTTCCTTGGATCAAGTGATCCGCCACCAGACGAAGCGTCTCCCCATTCGGGATGAGATGCTTTTTTACTTACATAAAAAATTGAAGCATAACAACTAGGAGAAGTTAATTTAAAACTTACACTATTTTGTATTCAACTCCATATAAATATCCTCCAGCGCCTTCACTGCATCTCCCGCAGCGATGTTGTTTTGGTGGTATAGTCCGTCAGTACAATCTCCTGCCGCCCATATTCCTTTAGTGTTTGTTTTTTGATTTCTAGGGTCTACTGGGATTTGTCCGATTGCGTTAAGTTCCAAAACATTTTTAGTAAAGTATGTTGTAGGTATTAGTCCTATTTCTACAAAAATAGCTGCAACTTTTAGTTCAATACTTTCTTTTGATACGGCATCTTCGTACATAATTGCATTTACAAATTTATCTCCTTTTACTTCTTTTGGTACTGCATTTAATATAATTTTGAAGTTAGGGTTTGATTTCAGTTTTTCTACAGTTATCTCATCTCCTTTGAGCTTTTCACTTCGGTTAAGTAAGGTGACGCTTTTACAGTAGGCTAGTAGTTGTGCTGAGGTCTCTAGGGCAGCATTTCCGCCACCAATTACCACAACATCCTGACCAGCAAATAAGGGTCCATCGCAAGAAGCACAGTAGGTAAGACCTTTATTATCGAATTCTTCTGCACCTGGAACTTCCAATTTTCTTCTGGTACTACCTGTGGCTACAAGTACTGCTTTTGCATCATGACTTCCGTTATCTGAAATAACATTAAAACCTGAGTCATTTTTCTTTATATCGTTTACTTGTTCTTCAAGTACTGTTACGGTTTCTCCTGCGTATGCAAGTAAGTGCTCTTTTAAGGATTTTGCTAGATCATTTCCAGAGATTTTAACTGTTCCTATCCAGTTTTCAATACCTTCTGAAACAATTGATTGTCCCCCAAATTCAGGCGTAATAAGTAGTGTTTTGAGTCTCTTTCTAGCTGCATAAACTCCTGCTGAAACTCCTGCTGGTCCACCACCAATTATAATTAAATCGTATGTCATAGTTTAGGAATTATAACCTAAAAATAAATTATCCACCATTAAAAATAAACAAAATCGTCTCATATGCTAGGCGAACAAGGAAAATAATTCGAGCCTTATGAGTATAAGGTGAGAATTATTATACCGTAGTTCAACAACGTAGATGAGATAATTTTGTTTATTTTAACTTTGAGCGGCGTAGAAATGCTGGTACCGCACCCCACTCATCATCTTCATCATCACCAATAGTTTTTACCTCGTCTGTTGTTCCTTGTGTAGGTAATGAGTTGTATATTTTACCTTTTTCTTCTACAACAGGTTTATCTATATTTATTTGTGCTGATTGAAATAAATTTTTCTTAGTATAACTTTCTGGGAAACTAGATGCGATAACTGTGATTCTAACTTCACCTTTTTTCAATTTCTCATCTCTTACAGTTCCAAATATGATTCTTGCATTTTGGTCTACTGACTCTGTGATTATTTTAGCAGCGTCTTGAATTTCGAACATTCCAAGATCGTCACCACCAGCAATTGAGAACAGCACTCCTTTAGCACCGTTTATAGATACTTCAAGTAGAGGGGAGTTGATAGCCATTTTTGCTGCTTCTTCAGCTCGTTTTTCACCTGTTGCTGTACCAATACCCATAAGTGCAGAACCAGCATCTGCCATAACGGCTTTGATATCAGCAAAATCGATATTGATAATACCTGGTGTGGTAATTAGGTCTGAAATTCCTTCAACTGCTGATTTCAACACATCATCACAAGTTGCAAATGCATTTTTTGCAGTTGTCTCTTTTGAAATAGTAGAAAGTAATCTGTCGTTAGGGATAACTATAATTGCATCAACACAAGCCCGTAATTCCTCAAGTCCAGCTTCTGCTAGTTTCATTCTTTGCTGTCCTTCGAAGAAAAATGGTTTTGTAACAACTCCAACAGTAAGAGCCCCCATTTCTTTTGAGATTTTAGCTACTACCGGTCCGGCTCCTGTTCCCGTCCCACCACCTAATCCGTAAGTAATAAATACCATGTCAGCACCCTTTATTGCTTCCTGGATTTCTTCCTTAGTTTCTTCTACCGCTCTTCTTCCTAATTCTGGATTCATTCCAGCACCTAGTCCGCGAGTTAGGTTTTTACCAATATGTATCTTTCTTTTGGCCAAAGAGTGGTGTAGGTCTTGTGAATCTGTATTAACAGCAATAAAATCAACCCCTTTTACTTTGGAATTTATCATGTAATTTAGGGCATTTTTTCCTGATCCTCCAACCCCAATTACTTTAATTCTTGCAAATGACTCTACCTCTGGTTTGATTTGTGGCATATTTTTTGGTTTAAAAACTACTTATTTGTGAGTACTATAACACTAAAGACAGTAAATAAAAACAGTTGACCGTCTAGCCAATCTGTGTTTGGTTTTTCCTATAATTTTAGCTTAATTAGGGTGAAAATTGCTTGATCCAACTCCATATTTTACCTAATATTTTATGTCCTGTATTTCTAATGCCCAAACTACTTTTTTCTTCCTTTGAGAATCCTAAAACACACAAACCATATGCAACCGAGACAATATTGTTTCGCTGACTATTCTTTTCACTCAAGTTTGAAATTTCAGCAATTCGTGAAGGTAGTTTTAATTGAGACTTTGCGAAATCTTCTATCGAATGCATACCAGCTCCACCTCCAGTTATAAATATTCCTGCGGGTAATAATCCATTTCTACCAATTTTCTTTAAATGGTTTTCTATAAGTTCAAACATGTCTGTAAGTCTTGCCGAAATAATTTCCTCAAGTTTCTTTTTTGGGTAAGTACCTGAACCTATACTGCCTATTTTTATGTTTTCCGCTTCTTCTAAAGGTATTTTTAGTCCAAGTGCTATGTCATTTGTAATATCAGTTCCGCCAATAGGAAATATTTCTAGAGACACTGGGATATTGTTTTCAAAAACTACAATTGACATTGTTTCTGAGCCTATATTTATAAGCAAACAACCAGCATTTTTTTGGATTTTTGAAAGAGTCACGAATGAAGAGGCGATAGGTGATGCCATAACATCTATTACATCAATACCAACAGCATCTACAGCTTCAAGAAGGTCATTTATATGTGGTTCCAGACAAGTAATAAATAACATTTTTACTTCAAGTTTTGTACCCTTCATATCTAGAGGGGTTTTTGTAAGTACTGGTTTGCCATCAATTTTGTAAGAAAGGGGAATACTATGTAAGACTTTTTGATTCTGGCTTAAATTTATAGGAATATTTTCTTCACAATTTATGCTGGCTTTTTCTATGTCTAAGTCTGTAATGTGTAAATCTGCTCTACTTGTTATGGTCGTTCCTGTCGAGGTCGTACTTGATATGCCGATGCCTCCAATAGATACGTAAGCACGATTTATTTTTATACCTGAAGTTTTTTCTGCTTGTTTTACAGCTAGGCTTATACTATTAGAAACTTCGTTTATGTTAGTTATATAGCCATGTCGCATTCCCTTAGATTCTGCGGTGCCGATGCCGAGTATTTTTGGTATAGACTTTCTTGAGTCCTCATCATTTTTTACGAGTTCAGATACCACCACTTTTACTTGGCTAGTTCCGATATCTATTCCAACTGTAATATTGCGTAGCATTCTTAAGTGTAAATGCAGGAGATGGTTCTTTTGAAGTGCTGAATTAGATAAATGACCTTCAGATGCTAGGCGTGTGAGATTTTGTGAATGAGTCGTACATTTAGTACGGTGAATGAACAAAATAGAAACACAGCAACGCAGATAGGGTTATTTAGCTGATTCTAAATTCTTTACAAAATTTTTCTTCTGCTTTGTCCATTGTACTACCATGTTCCATTCCTTTCAAATGTAGGCAGCCGTGGATAAACAGATAACCTACAAAATTTGTGTAGTTTTTATTAAAATTTGGAGCTTCTTTTTTTGCGATGTGAGGATTGATAAAGATTTCACCGCTATTTTTGTCTAATGGAAAACTTAATACATTTGGCGTATAGTCTTTATTTCTATATTTTTTATTTAGTTCTTTTGATTTTCTATTTCCACAAAAAACTAAAGAAAGTTCATATTTTTTTCCTAAAATAGCATTCTTAATTTCAGCAAAAGACACTCTAGGAAGAGTGTCTTTTGTCATGTTTAGAATTTGAAAATTTTCTGACATTCTAAATAGTCTTGAATTTGGATTATCTCTTTCCTCCTTTTGTATGCTCTACCATTTTGCCGAGTTTAATCAGTTCTGCAATTTCTTCTCTTCTTTTTAGAGATTTAAGAGCTTTCTTTTGTCTAACATAAGGAGACATTTTTCTTGAAGCATATCTAAGAGATCTTACACGTGGTAAAACACCAGAACCTTGCACTTTTTTAGTGAATCTTCTGATTAAGTTTACGTTATTTTCGTTGCCGTTCTTTATTACTTCTGCGTTTATCATATCGGGCTATTCTACCACAGGCATTAAAATAACTCAAGGCTCTATATGCCCTCAAATAAGCCTCTATTTTGACGCCTTTAGACCTTTCAAGTACTTAGGTAGTTCTGTAAGTAGTACTGTGTCTTGGCTTCTTGTTTGAATATTTCTAACGACAATACTATTTTCTACGGCTTCTTTTTGTCCCATTATTAAAACGTGAGTTGCTTTCATATACTCCGCACCAGAAAGCTGGCCTGTTATTTTGTCTTTTGTTATTGAGTGATATATAGGAATTTTGTGTTTTCTTAGCATTTCCACAACATTTAAAGCTTTTAGTTTTGCTGTGTTGCCGAGTTGAACAAGATAGAACTTTGGTTTTTTGATGTTTTTAATAATAACTTTTTTAGCCAAAGCTTTATTTTTCTTAACTAGGATAGTGGCCCCTATAGTCGGAACCTCCCTTTTTGCTCCAAGCTTTTTACCCAAACTGTTATATCTGTACCCGTATGCCAAAAGCTCACCCTCACCTTTGTCGTTATCTGTAAGAGTTCTTATTTCAAAAGTAGTGAAGTTTGAATAAAGTTTATTGGAAATTACATTAGAATTTATTTTGTAATTTACTCCAAAAGCTTCCAAACTCTCCAAAACTTCTTTAAAATGTAGCCTGCCGTTGTCTGAAAGGGAAGCTACTGTTTGAGGAGCATTTTTTAAAAATTCCTTAACATCACTTTGGTTACTTTTTAGTACTGAATAAACGTTTTTTCTGAAATCTTGTTTAGATTTTGTAGAAAGTAGGTGAGAATTCTTTCTAAAATGCGTGTTTAACTCTCTCTCGTATTTATTCACAGATTCTCTATCGCCAATACTGTTTATATCTATACAAATGTCTTTATAGCCCAGCTCTTCTAGTATTGATATAACGCACTTAAGGAGTAGAGATTCGCTTGTGGATTTTGAACTTCCCATTATTTCAAAACCATAGACTTCAGTATTGTTTTTCTTTTTTGTACTATGTCCAGATAGAGGTTTTTTGTAGTGAAGACTTATTGGCTGAGGTTCTTGATCAAATTTTTCATCAATGTACCAACTCATTAGTGCTACTTTTTCTACAGCATCTTCGTAATGGTCAAAGTCTTTAAATTGTTTTGCTTTTGATATGTGATCATTGGTTACTTGTGGTGGTTTGACCACACTAAATCCGTAGTGAATAGCTATTTCACCAACAATATCGCAGTGGGGGAGCATCTCAATTTTCTCTTTAGGCTTTATTTTTGTCATATTATTTTACTTTTCCTGGCATTATTTTTATATCTCTGAAAGGAAGTAGTTGTATAACTGGTCTACCTAAAATATATTTTTCATCTAATGCTCCCCAATATCTTGAGTCGAAACTATCTTTCCTGTTGTCTCCCATCACGAAATATTCTGTTTCTCCGAGAGTTTTTACGACATCTTGTGTGTATTTGTGAACAATATACGATTGGTCCAAATTAAACCCCTTAGGATTCTCCTTGTTGATAATCGTTACTGTGTCTCCTTTTACAACTACAGTTTCACCCGGTAGTCCTATAACTCTTTTTATAAAATTCTTGCTTGGGTTATTTGGATATTTAAAAACTAGTACAGTATTTCTTTCAGGTTTCCTTGCTCCGTCAGATATCTTATCTACTATCAAATAGTTTCCAGTTTTAAAAGTGGGATCCATAGAAGTTCCGTCCACTAGGTACGGTTCAGCAACATACATCCTAAATGGCATCACTACTCCAAAAATAACAAACAAAAGTATAAATATCTCTTTAAAAATTTCTTTCCAGTTTAGTTTTTTTTCGTCCTGTAGTTCTTGTTGTTTGAGTTTTTCTATAAGTTGAGGAGGTCTTGTACTCTCATATGGTACTTTTTCTTCTATCATGCAGATAAGTATACATTTAATATCCACTTGACGTAAAGACTTCAGAGGTGTTTTAAAGGATTTATTATATATGTTAATATGCAAATATGAGTTACATATTCGTAGGTTTAGGAAACCCTGGAGAGGGATATAAGCAAACTAGACATAATACCGGCAGAATGCTTTTAGAATGGTTTGGAAAGTCCCACGATGCAGAGTGGAAACTAGATAAAAAACTAAACGCAAATGTTACAAAAATAAAGCTTGGTTCAAAACCAGTGACTTTAGTTTTACCAGAAACTTTTATGAACAACTCAGGTAAAAGTGTCAAACCACTTGTAACAAGCGTGAAGAGTGCAGAAAAAATGATAGTTATCTATGACGATTTGGACTTGCCTTTCGGTACTAACAAAATCTCTTTCAATAAATCTTCTGGAGGTCATAGAGGATTAGAGTCAATTATAAAGGCGATAAAGACAGAAAAATTTGCACGTGTGCGTGTGGGGATATCTCCAACAACTCCATCTGGAAAAATAAAAAAACCAAAAGGTGAGGATGCGGTAACAAAGGTAATAATGGGAAATTTTAAGGATAATGAAATGAAAGAATTGAAAAAACTTTCAAAGAAATTAAGTGAATCGCTCGAAACTTTTGTAAGTGAAGGTCTTGAGAAGGCAATGACAGGATTTAACTAAAATAAAAGCGACCAGATGGTCGCTTTTATTTTCAATCTCGTCTTATTTTATTCTTTTTTTGATGGATCAACGAAAGAAAGTGTCATCTTCTGTTCCTTAGGATCAAATACTCCAATCTTGAATTTGTATGTTTTACCAAGTTCAAGTGCTCCGTGGAGTTTTTCATCTGAGCCGAACTCAGAAATGTGTACAAGTCCTGCGATGCCTTCTTCGATAGAAGCAAGTGCTCCGTGTTTGTTGAATTTAATTACAACTCCGGAAACGATATCATCTTTCTTGTATTTTTTCTCAGCATCTTTCCAAGGGTTTTCTTTTAATGCCTTGATAGATAGAGAGATTTTACCGTCTTTGATTTCAATTATTTTTACTTTTATTTTTTCACCGATATGGAATAGAAGTTTAGGGTTTTCAACTAGTGCCCAGTCTATTTCTGAAATATGAACAAGTCCTTCTAGTCCTTCTTCAAGTTTTACGAAAACTCCAAAGTCTACCATTCCTGTAACTTCACCAGTTACCTCATCATTTAGAGCGTATTTACCGATGATATAGTCTTTATTTTTTTGTTCAGGGTTTTTCTCAGAGAAAATAAGCTTACCTTCTTTTGGAGAAGCTCCAATAATAGCAACAGAAATCTTTTGGCCGATAAGCTTTTTCAATTCTTCTAGAATTCTTTCTTTATCACCATCAGCCACACGAGGGTAGTGTTCTGTTTTTAGTTGTGATGCAGGAAGGAAACCTGTAATACCTTGCCATGAAAGTATAAGACCTCCTTTGTTTGCTTCCAAAATTGGAAGTTCGAAGATTTTTTTATCTCTAATAGCATCTTCTGCTTCGCCCCAAATAAGAGCTTGTCTCGCTTCTTTTAGAGAGATTTCAATATAACCATCCTTGTTGTTTAGACTAATTACTTTTCCAGCAACACTGTCTCCAACATTTATCTTCTTTATGATATCTCGAGCATTTATATACTCTCTACCATAGATAATACCTGTACCAAAAGGAGGGATGTCTATATATACACCATCCTTTTCTATACCAATAACTTTACCTTCAACTACATCGTCTACTCCTGGAGGAGTTACTGTAGCGTTAAGGATTTTATCCATAACACTTTGTTGTTTTGTTTCTGTTTCAGAAACTTCTACTTCTTCTTCAACTTTTTTTGCTTTCGCCATTCTAGTATATGTGTAATAAGTTGTTTACCGCCTAACTGTAACTATCCGGATGGGGTAAGGTTAAGACCTACTACGGCTGTTAATATACGTGTCTAAGTATACATAAAATTGACTATTTATCCACTTGACTTATGTCTATAATAGTAGTATTATTGTTGAGGAGATTTGCATGACTTTGGTTGCCAAGGTGAGACTTTTCATGGCTTTTCTTTTAGCCATGGGGACTCTTGGTGTCCTATATATGTTGGGCATCGTGAAGTAATTATACACATTTGACCGTTCTCGGTTTTCTGTGTATATTCCAGAAGGAGGTTTCGATGGGAACAATGGCGCGTAGGGCAGCTAGGCTCGCAGTTGTCGCGGGCGGTCTCTCAGGGGCTTATCTCATCCTGAGCGAACTCGCAAGGTCGGGTTCTGGTGGCATCACCCAGTCAGTGGTGAAGGTGGAGCCGCTTCCGCAGATCGAAGCGGGGCCCAAGCTGAGACCAGTTCATCAAGTTCATTCGTCCAGTGAAGGTGACGAGGAGGTACACCTTTTCATTTAGACTCGAAGTAGGGAAATGCGCTCGGCGCAGTCCCCCTGCGTCGAGTCTTTTCTTTTGTAAATA
>DAORIV010000008.1:0-3764 GCA_035438705.1 Parcubacteria group bacterium | reverse complement strand
ATTCCTTTTAAAATTAATGTCAAATTTGAATTTAAATACTTTTCTGATAAACTAGGTTTTATGATAATCACATACCACGGAGCAGATTTTTTCAAAGTTTCATTTGGTGATACAACTATTGCGATAAATCCCATTTCAAAGGATTCAAAAATTAAATCTACAAAATTTGGTAGTGATATTACTTTAGTTTCTGTAAATAGCCCCGAACACAATGGTTTAGATGTAACTTCTCGCGGTGATAAAGAGCCTTTTGCTATTACTGGTCCAGGTGAGTACGAAGTTTCAGGTGTATTTATTAAGGGTTTTCTTTCTACATCACTATATGGAGGAAGTGAAAAAATAAACACAATATATACAGTTAATCTTGAAAATATGAATCTTGGTTTTTTGGGTGCATTAGGCGATGAGAAACTTAGCCCTGAAGCAAAGGAGGCTCTGGATGGGGTTGATGTACTTTTTGTACCAATTGGAGGAGAGGGTGTTCTTGATCCAGCTATAGCACACAAAATCGCGGTACAGTTTAGTCCTAAAATAATTATTCCTGCGCATTTTGGTGAAGTCGGAGATAAAAACGCTTTAAAGGTTTTTCTAAAAGAGGCAGGAGAAGAGGGCGTTAAGCCTGTAGATAAATTAACTATTAAGAAGAAGGATCTAGACGGTAAAGAAGGAGAGGTTGTTGTTTTAGAGTCTATATAATGTAACTTCCAAAATTGGTCAATTTCATCGTCTAAAATAAAACTCTGGCTCGTCAATGTACTACCTGTGCACCTCCGATCCAGAGTTTTATTTTATACGCGACCTTGCCACAATTTTGAAAATTTGTGGTTATGTTTACTGAATTTAAAAAAATTCAAGATTGTTTGATATAATGTTTTCATGTTTGAAATTATAGAAAGAGTAAGGCAAAAAAAAGACAGAGAGAAGAAAATAATCGCTTTCTCACTGTCATTATTTTTTTGTTCAGTTATTTTTATATTCTGGCTTTTTACAGTATTACCTGATTTTAAAAAACAAGAAGAATTAGATAAGAAAGTTCAAAGTGCAAAAAATGGTCCTACAGAAAATCTAACGAGTTTTTTTGGAGATAATTTTAAACAAGCCAAAGAACATTTTAGTAAAATAAGGAATGTAGCTAATGTGTTTCAAAGTGAGGCGGATTATTTCAAGGCAGAAACCAAGGAAGAACCAGTAGTAGATAAGCAGTCACCAACAATGGATTTTTCATCTTCAACAGAGGAAGTTTCTATATAAAAAGTTTTGAATTTACGACTTAAATATGCTATAATACACCTGTAATTTTAGATTCTATAAATATTTCCCATGGCCAAAAAATCAAATTCAGACGAACCGGTGGTAGTTAAACAACACGTAAATGTTGTCTCGCAAGAAATAACTTCAGAAATGAAAGCTTCTTTCATTGACTATGCCATGTCAGTTATTACTGATCGTGCTTTACCTGATGTGCGTGACGGTTTGAAACCTGTACATCGACGTATTTTGTACGCAATGCATGAAAATGGTTTAACTGCTGGAGGTAAAACTAGAAAGTCAGCTACAGTGGTGGGAGCCGTTATTGGAGATTATCACCCTCACGGTGATGTTGCTGTGTATGACTCTATGGTGAAAATGGCGCAAGATTTTACAATGCGTTATCCACTTATCATTGGACAGGGAAACTTCGGTTCTATTGACGGTGATAACGCTGCGGCTTACAGATATACAGAGGCAAAAATGTCTAAGCTTTCAGCTGAGCTCCTTCGTGATATAGAAAAAGAAACAGTAGATTTCATTCCTAACTATGACGGAACTAAAAAAGAACCAAAAGTTTTACCAACAGCTGTTCCTAACCTTTTGTTGAACGGAACACTTGGTATTGCAGTAGGTATGGCAACAAATGTGCCACCACATAACCTAGGTGAAGTGATGGATGCGGTTACTCACTTAGTGGATAATAAAGATGCTACTACTGAAGACTTACTACAGTTTGTAAAAGGTCCAGATTTTCCAGTGGGGGGTATCGCATTTAATCAAAAAGATATCGCTCATGCATATGCACATGGTAAGGGTGGGGTAGTTACTCGTGGAGAAGCTGAAATAGTAGAAAACAAATCAGGACAATTCCAAATTGTTATTACATCTATTCCATTTCGTGTAAATAAATCAACTCTCATTTCTCGTATTGCTGAACTTGTTCAAGAAAAGAAACTTGAAGGTGTTAAAGGTTTGCGAGATGAATCTGCAAAAGATATTCGTATCGTTGTTGATCTAAAAGGTACAGCACATCCTCAGACAGTTCTAAATTATTTGTATAAACATACACAACTTGAAGAAACTTTCCACTACAATATGGTGGCTCTAGTAGATGGTGTACCTGAAACAATGTCACTTAAGGGTGTACTAGAGAATTTCGTATCACATAGAACTACAGTTATAAGACGAAGAACAGAATATGATCTAAAGAAAGCACTTGAAAGAGAGCATATTTTACTTGGACTGAAAAAAGCACTAGACCATATAGACGAAATTATAAAACTTATAAAGAAGAGTAAGGATACTCCAGAAGCGCATGCAAACTTGATGAAAACATTTAAGTTTTCTGCAATACAGGCGACTGCTATTTTGGAGATGAAACTTCAACGACTTGCTGGTCTTGAGAGAAAGAAAATTGAAGATGAGTTGAAAGCTGTTCAAGAGCTTATCGAAACTCTGAAAGCTATTTTAGCTTCACCTAAGAAAATTCTAGGAATCATAAAAGATGAATGTAAAGAAATAAAAGAAAAGTATGGTGATGAGAGACGAACTCGCATTATAAAAGGCGGTGCTCAGATACTTTCTGTAGAGGACTTGGTCCCAGACGAAGAAAACGCTCTGGTGCTAACAGCAGGAGGATATATAAAACGAACAAACCCAGATGAGTTTAGAAAACAAAAACGCGGTGGTGTTGGTGTTATTGATCTAGATACAAAAGAAGAGGATTTTGTAACCATGTTATTAATTACTTCCACTCACTCAGACCTTCTGTTCTTCACAGATAAAGGAAAAGTCTACCAAACAAAAATGTATGACATTCCAGAAGGTAAACGGGCAACAAAAGGTAAAAGTATAATGAATTTTTTGCCTTTATCAGAAGGTGAGAAGATCACTTCTATACTTCCTATGCCAAAAGAAGTTAAAAAGTCTGAGTCATCACTTATGATGGTTACAAAACAAGGTGTTGCTAAAAAGGTGGCCACAAGTAGCTTCCATGACGTACGTATCTCAGGAATCATTGCCATAAAACTCGATAGTGGAGATGCATTAGTTTCTGCTTCTTTCACTCACAGCAAAGATACTGTTATGGTGATTACTGCAAAAGGTCAGTCTATACATTTCAAAGAGTCAGATATTCGTGAGATGGGTAGAACAGCAATGGGTGTGAGAGCGATTAAACTTGGAAAGGGTGATGAGGTTATTTCTGCTGAAACTGTGCCAAATACACTAAATAACGGAACTATTATGGTTATATCTGCAAACGGCTATGGTAAATGCACAGATATAGATGAATACAAGGTACAAAACAGAGGAGGCTCAGGAATAAAAACTGCAAATGTAACTCCAAAGACAGGAAATATTATTTCAGCAAAAGTTTTTGCAGAAGGTGAAGGCGAAATAGTAGCTATTTCTAAGAAATCTCAAGTTATTAGAGTTGATGCGAAGGAGATTCCAGTACTAGGTCGCCAAACTCAAGGAGTGAGGATTATGAAGTTGCGCGATGGTGACTCGAT
>DAORIV010000007.1:12645-27929 GCA_035438705.1 Parcubacteria group bacterium | reverse complement strand
TGTGGACCCGACAGGACTCGAACCTGCCACCCCATCATTGCAAATGACGTGCTCTACCAGATGAGCTACGGGCCCAATATTTAATTGTTACGAACTTATTTGTGCAAATCACAATCTCAGGTTCTAACCTCATTACATTAACAAAAATCTAATTTTGATACAAGTGATATGTCTAACTGTTTTGAGTGAGATAAAAATTACTGATATACTATTATTTATGACAACGAAAAGTCAGCTATTTACAATATGTTTCTGTCTTATATTGCTTTTTGTATTCGGGTTTTACAATAAAAGCTCTATAAAAAATATAGAAATTGATACTCCAGCACTAGCAATAAATACAATTGAACAAATAAAAGTAGGTAATGATTTATTGGGCAGATCGGAGCTTTCGTATTCAGGAGGAACTGAAGGAAGGCATAAAAATATTGAACTAGGGGTTGCACGTATTGATGGAACGATCCTACTTCCGGGAGAAGAATTTTCATTTAAAAAAGAACTCGGTACTACAACAATAGAAGATGGTTTTAGTGAAGAAAGAATATTTTTAAATGGCGAAGTGACAAAAGGTGTAGGTGGAGGACTTTGCCAAGTTTCTACAGTTCTTTTTAGAACTGCTATGGCTTCAGCACTACCCATTACTGAAAGAGCCAATCATAGTTTTACTGTTTCTAGATATGATTCAGGTTTAGATGCAACATATTCTGATCCAGGACCAGACTTTAAATTTATTAATGACACAAATGCCCCTATAATTATTAAAGGAAAAACAGAGAATAAGACAGCAATTTTTGAAATATATGGTACATATGATGGGAGAGTTGCTAGTACTTCAGAGGTTGAGATATCAAATATTAAGGACATTTTGCCAACGAAATACATGTGGGTACCAAAACTTGAAGAAGGTCAAACAAAATGTATAAATACTCCGCAAATTGGCTTTACTGCTAAAGTTAAATACGAAATAATCTATAAAGATGGAGTGGTCAAAGACAGAGAGTTTGTTTCTAGATATAAACCGCTACAACGTATTTGTTATATAGTTGGAGATGAAATAAAAACATTCGATATTACAAAAATGATGCAATAAATATGTCTTGGGAAAAAAACTTTACAAAGTGGATAGGTTCTAGGGCGTCAGTAGTTTTGCATACTTTCTTTTTTATACTGATGTTTTCATTGATATTTTTCGGTTTTAAAGCTGATACTATTCTTTTGGTTTTGACCACAGTTGTTTCTCTTGAGGCTATTTATCTTGCAATATTCATACAAATGACAGTGAATCAAAATACTGAAAGTCTAGAAGATGTCGAAGAAGAATTGGAAGATATCGTAGAAGATGTCGAAGAAATTTCTCAAGATATAGATGAGATTCAACACGATGTGGATGAAATTCAGGAAGATGTTGAGGAAATTTCAGAAGATGTGGAAGAAATTCAACACGATGTGGATGAAATTCAGGAAGATGCAGAAGTGAGTGATAGCGAGAACAAAAAAGATGAAAAGAAGTTGGAAGAAATCGAAGTCGTTTTAAGAAAATTATTACAAGAAATTGAAAATCTAAAAAAATAATATGAACAATTACAGCAACAAATTAAAATTTTTAAACGTATTTCTTTTTGTACTAATAGTTTTAGGTCTTTACTTATTACTTACACAGGAAAAATGGGTTACACCACTAACGAACTATATTTTAAGTTTCGAAAACAAAGAAGATGTAAAAGTTGGTTCAAGATGGACTGGGAAAATAAATGCAGTTAAAAATGATTGTATTTTTGATGGTATGTGCACGATAACTGTTTCAGACGTAGAGGTAGTAGTGGTAGCAGGCATGGTTCCACTTCAAGATGGTGAAGAAGTTGGCAAGCTAATCGGTGTTGAGTCAGTAGGTGATATGGAAAGATATATTGGTAAAGAAGCAAATGTATTTGCACGTAAAATAAATAGTAATTTATTCACTCTATACGGCAACAAAGAGTTCTTTATAGAACTTAAAAAATAATCTTGACAGAAACATTTAGTGCATTATATAATATAAGTGTGAGTTATTTGAAATATTAGTATCAGATTGGAACCTCTTTTCATTTTTTTTGATTATATTTTGTCAAAAGAAATGAGGAGGGCAGTCTGGTAATTAGCCAGAGTCATGTGTGTAGTCACCACAAGACTTTAGTCCTTCTCGTAACAAATAAATCGTATGAAAATTCTACGAGTAGTTGCGTTGGGACTTCTAATTATCATGCTGAAGTTCCTTACCCCGAAGATTTTTTCGGGAATCGAGAACACCCTCCTAGTGTTCTTTGAGACAATCCAGACTGTGTTGGGTCAGAGTAAAAATTCCATGACAGCCGGAATTTTCCCTGGTCTGCCACAATAGTCAAAACGACCGGTCGCTTACGCGTCCGGTTTTCGTTTTAAAGGTATCTTTGGATATTTCTTTTGTGTTCCTCGTATGTTTTTGCACAATGGATTTTTCTATTTTTATCGTGTAGATAAAACATACAGGATGTTTTTTGGGGGTTGTAAGCAGCTTCTATTGCCGAAATTCCAGGATTTGCAATAGGGCTAGGAGGTAGTCCTTCCTCTTTATATGTATTATATGGAGAATTGATTTTCTTATCACTAGATTCAACTTGTCCCCACCAGCCATCTTCTTCATTTCCTTTAGCATATTGCAGTGTTGCATCCATTTGAAGTTTCATACCTGCCCACAACCTATTCCAAATAATTCCTGAAATTAATTTCATATCACTTTTGCCACCTGCTTCTCTTTGTATGATAGATGCAATCTTTAATGCGGTATCTTCATTAATCACTTCCATTCTTTTTTGCTTTCTAATAGATGAAGTTTCTTTTGAGAATTGCTTGAGCATAGCGGCTGTAACCCCCATAGGGTCTTCATCCTTGTATAGTAAATATGTTTTTGGGAAATACTTTCCTTCTAAGTTGTCAGTATCTAGAGCCAAATGAGCATTTATAAATATTTTTTTCTCTCTTTCATCCCAATTAAGTTTTTCAGCCATTATTTCTGCAATTTGTTCTTTTCTTAAGCCTTCTTGAATATAAACCATTCTCATGGACGGGTTTGCAAGGTTTTGGTAAAAAGAAAGTGAACCAAGTAATGAAAAATCTACGTTATAGTGATACATCATTCCAAGTAGTGTGCCGAATGATAGAGTAAAGAATATTATTGTAGTCCTCCAAGACATGTAAACATTGTATCACATAGACTCAAAGTATATAAATTGTTAATATATACCCATGTCAATGAAATCATTTTTAATGAAAAAAATGCTGGCTTCAAAATTAAAAGGAGTTCCGCAGGCTGAGCAAGATAAAATTTTTAATATGTTAGAAAAAAATCCTGATTTTTTTCAGAAACTTGGTTTAGAAATTCAAGAAGAGATGAAAAAAGGTAAGGATCAAATGTCAGCGACACAGGCAGTAGTTAAAAAATATGAAAATGAACTGAAGGGGTTAATGTAATTTTATAAAATAATGCACAAAGTATTTATATTATCTGGACATCCTGATGCAGAGAGTATGTGTTGCAACTTAGCTGAATCTTACAAAAAAGGTGCAGAAGCAAAGGGTTATGAAGTTCGCATAACACATCTAGCAAATATGAAGTTCGACCCGATACTTCATAAGGGTTATAAGGTTATACAAGAACTTGAACCTGATTTAAAGAAATTTCAAGAAGATGTGCGATGGTGTGATCACTTTGTTATCATTTACCCTTCATGGTGGTCAACAATGCCAGCTCTACTAAAGGGATTGTTTGATAGAGTTTGGTTGCCTGGTTTTGCATTTAAATTTTTACCAAGTGGAATTGGTTGGAACAGATTACTCCGAGGTAAAACTGCAAGGGTTTTTATCACTTCGGACTCCCATCCACTTATTGCACGTTTCCTGCAAGGGGACAATACTAACGAAATTCAAGACGGTATACTTTGGTTTGCAGGATTTAGTGCAAAAGTTACAAAAATTGGTCCTATGAAAAAAATTTCAGATGAAAGAAAAAATTTATGGTACAAAAAGTTTCAAAGTTACGGTGAGAAAGCATTTTAGTTTCTAGTTAGACTTTCAATAAACTTTAAAACAATATGATTGTTTTGTAAATATACCTATTGACACAGTTATATAACTATGATAAGATGGTGGAAGATGTCCGTCATTACGACGGCACAGGGGGAGATAAAGTGAAGAAGGTTCTGCTCGTTCTCATCGCCATGCTCAGCATGGCATCGTACGGAAACGCTCAGACGGTACTGCCGGACTACGGCAGTCACGTCCACATTGGGAACTGTGACGGTTCCCACACGTGCAACACCTGCAAGCAGGGTCCCAAGGGGGATCCGGGTCCTCAGGGGCCTCCGGGGCCGCAGGGACCCGCTGGCCCGACTGGTGCAACTGGTCCGCAGGGACCCCAGGGTCCTCAGGGGCCGCCGGGACCTGGTCTCGTCGCCAAGGCACTACCGTATCGGGTGCCGTACGATCTCGTCGGTCTTCTCAAGCAATTCATCGGTCCTGACCCGGTCACGGACCATGTGAACACCTTTGGGTCGAACGTCAACGACGAGGTCTACTACAACAAGGCGACACGTACGACCCTCTACATCGACAACAACGACCCCTCGGGGCCTCGTGCCGGTTTCTGGCGGAATGGTCCGCCGACCGGATGGGACAAGGTGATTTTCGTCGCTGACACTGGCGACAAGAGAACCTTCCGTCTCTACGATTCCGAGACGGACTACTGGTGTCTGCTTTCTCTCGAACTACCGAAGATGCAGTGGTATCCGCTTCCGCGTAACTACAACGCGGCGACGGTGCTTCAGATGCTCGGAGTGTCGCAGGAAGTAACTAACGAGGTGGAGAGCTGGCTCGTTTCCAGCTACCCGAAGATCGTGGAGGTCAACAAGCAGTAGCTAACGCCTAGCGCCGGCTACGAGAGCCCTATGGAAGGGACTCCCACGTACCAAATGTGTACGGGGAGTCCACCAGGGCTCTTTTTTTATGCAAAAAATTTTTGTAAAATGTTCTTATGAATATAGAACCTTATCACGTTTTACTTTTTATACATTTTGTTTCTCTTATAACTGGTTTCGGCGCGGTGATAGTGATCGATACTTTTGGTTTGCTTTGGATTTTGAAAAAAGTAAAAATGTCTTTTGTGACACAGGTTGCTAACGTCACTCAAAGACTTATATGGTTGGGCTACACAGGACTAGTTTTGACAGGCATACCTCTAATTTTAATGAAAGAGAGTATTTCAGGTTTGTCTACAATTAAAATATTTGCGGTTATACTCGTGGGGCTAAATGGTGTTTACTTACACTTTATTAAAAAATCTATGGGTGAAGTTTCAGATGATACAAAAGTATCTAGCTTAACAAAATTCAGAATAACTCTAGCGACGACTATTTCCCAAGTAGGTTGGTGGACAGCAATTATAATCGGTTTTTTAAATAATAAACTCAAAACAAGTGCACCAGTTATTGAAAATCCATATAACATTATTCTTCCTATTGTTACTTTGGTGTTAGTTGTTGGTGTTTTGGGTGAAATTGTGTTTAAAAAGTTTGACAAGTAAACCAATAAAGGAATACGATATATAAAGAGTTACAACAAAGGGGCAAAAGCATGAGGCTTTCGACCGCGCAGAGACGTATCCAAGGGGACAAGCGGGTGCTTGTTGGAGAAGTTCTCAGATCTTTTGGGACAAGGGTCAGTCTTGTTCCAGAAGTGCACGAAGCACCACTCAATGTGGTGCGTGTGGGTCGTAGTGTGGTCGTGTGTGGTCACATCCAGTGTTCAGGTGCGGGTACCAGAGCAAAGATGTGTCCTCACATGGACACTTGTGCTGGCGACTGCCAGCTTTCACGAGGTAAATAAGTTTAACTTTCAATGAGGTCGCAATGTGCGACCTCTATTTTTATATAGAAAAAATATCAAAAATAAGTTAGTATGTTTTTATGTCAAAACTTAGTATAGGTATTGTAGGTCTACCAAATGTAGGAAAATCTACACTTTTTAATGCGTTAACAAAAAAAGGTGTTCCTGCAGAGAATTATCCATTTTGCACCATTGATCCATCAGTCGGGATTGTTCCTGTACCGGATGAGAGATTATATAAACTATCAGAACTTTCTAAATCAGCAAAAACCATTCCAGCAGTTATCGAGTTTGTGGATATTGCAGGTCTGGTGAAGGGTGCTTCAGCTGGTGAAGGTTTGGGTAATAAATTTCTTTCAAATATCCGAGAAGTTGATGCAATACTTGAGATGGTGCGAGTTTTCAAAGACGATGATGTTATTCATGTTCATGGCAAAGTAGATCCTCTTTCAGATATTGGTGTAATTAATTACGAGCTAGTTCTGGCAGATGAAGAAACTGTAACAAAAAGAATTGGAAATTTAGGTAGAGATGTAAAAGCAAATAAAAAAGAAGCAATTTTTGAAAATGAGGTTTTGACTAAAGTTTTAGAGGTCTTGAAGCAGGGTAAACTTGCTAACACTCTAGAATTTACTCCAGATGAACTTATTGTGATTAAGAATATGCATCTCCTTACAATGAAGCCAATTTTATATGCTTTAAATGTATCAGAAGCAAGTTCAGAAAATGTTTTGAATGTGAAAGACAGAATTCCCGGAAGCTTTGTAGAAATAGATCCTGTTTTCGAAAAGGGTTTTGATGATTTAATTAAAAAAGCTTATGAAACTTTAGGGTTGATTACTTACTTTACTACTGGAGAAGACGAGTCTCGAGCTTGGACTATAGAAAAAGGTTGGACTGCTCCTATGGCTGGTACAGCGATACATACAGATTTTAAAGATAAATTTATTCGCGCAGAAGTCGTTCATTGTGATGATCTTCTAGCGTCTGGTTCTTATGCGGTCGCTCGTGAAAAAGGACAAGTTAGAACTGAGGGAAAGGAGTATATAGTGAAAGACGGTGATGTTATAGAATTTAGAATTTAACGATCTTCTTTCTCAAACTATTCGATAGAATAACTTTCACCTTAGATTTATAAGTCTCAAGTTATTTTTTTGTGGTATAATGCATATATGAAAAAAGGATACAAAAACAATATTGAGGAACTAACAACAAGCAACGATTCTTTTAGAAAAGTTTTGTATACAGGTGAACAAAGTCAGTTAGTGTTAATGTCACTTCTTCCAGGAGAAGAAATTGGAAGTGAGGTTCATCCTGATAACGACCAGTTTTTTAGATTTGAAGCTGGTACAGGTAAGGTCGTAATAAATGAAACCGAGTATGAAGTTTCTGATGGTGACGCTGTAATAGTACCAAAGGGGGCACAGCATAATGTAATAAATACAGGTCAAAATAGTCTAAAGATGTATACTATATATATGCCTCCTCACCATAAAGATGGTATAGAAAGAGCTACTAAGGAAGAGGCAATGACAAATGAGGCTGAGTTTGATGGTGTTACAAGCGAGTAATTTAATAAAATAATTTAGTATTATGGAACCAACACAAAACAAAAATAATGTAAAAGATTTTTTTATAAATCTTGGGGCTACAGTTTCACTTTACACTGTAGTAGGGAGTCTTATTAATTTATTATTTTCAGTAATAAATAAAGCATATCCTCAGGTTACAAGTTCTTACTACTATTCTGGTTCGATTTCATGGCCTGTTTCAGTGCTTGTGATATTTTTTCCAATATTTCTTGCACTTATGTGGTTGCTTGGAAAAGAATACGATCAAAACCCAGGCTCAAAATCTGCAGTTCATAAATGGCTAACATATCTTACACTTTTTATAGCTGGTCTAGTATTGGCAGGAAATTTAATTGCGGTTTTGTACTATTTTATTGACGGTAGAGAATTAACAACAGCGTTTTTACTTAAAGCATTAGTATTACTGGTTATTACTGGTAGTATTTTCTATTACTATATTTCAGATGTTAGAAACTTGTTAACTCCAAAAAGTAGAAATTTATGGAGAATTTTTGCTTTTGTTTTAGTACTAAGCTCAATAATTTGGGGATTTTCTGTATTGGGTTCTCCTAGAACACAAAGGCTATACAAATATGATGCTGAAAAAATAAATGGCTTACAAAATATGAAAGGTCAGATTGAAGCATACTATGGAACATATTCAAAACTTCCTCTAACTACTGAAGATCTAAAGTCTGTAAATTTTTATGGTTCAATAATGGATACTCAAACCAACACTCCGTTTGAATATATAAAAACAGGCGATATCACCTATAAATTATGTGCTGTGTTCAATAAAGAATCATCAAAAGAAGATCAAAATTATGGATACACTTACTACTATGGAGACACTAGCTGGTCACACCCAAGTGGTAAACACTGTTTTGATCAAAAGATAAATACATTAATGTACCCTAAGGCTCAATTCTAAGTTCGGAAAAACCCTTCAAGTTTTGAGGGGTTTTTTGAAAATATAGATTCTTTTTGATAGGATGAGTATATGAAGAAAGTCACCAAAAAGGAGTATGAACATATAGCTATTGAAAAAAAATGGCAAAAAGAATGGACCAAGAAAAAAGCTTTTAAAACGCAGGACAGTTCTAGAAAGAAAAAATTTTATGTATTAGATATGTTTCCATATCCAAGTGGTGAAGGATTGCATGTTGGACATCCAAAAGGTTATATAGCTACAGACATTATTTCAAGAATGAAGAGAATGCAAGGTTTTAATGTTTTGCATCCTATGGGATTTGATGCATTTGGGCTTCCTGCTGAAAACTATGCAATAAAAACAGGAACTAATCCTATGGTTTCAGTTTCTAAAAACGTTTCAAATTTTAAAAAACAACTTGAGAAAGTTGGTTTAGACTATGACTGGTCGCGAGAGGTGAATACGACAGATCCTAATTTCTATAAATGGACACAGTGGATATTTTTAAAACTTTATGAAAAAGGTTTGGCTTATGAGTCTAACGAACCAGTAAACTGGTGTCCAGTTGATAAGACTGTGCTAGCAAATGAAGATGTAGAAGGTGGTAAGTGTGAAAGATGTGGAGCCGTGGTAATTAAAAAACCTATAAGACAATGGGTGCTTAGAATAACTGACTATGCTGACAGACTTCTTTCCGATTTAAATACTCTTGATTGGCCGGAATCTATAAAAGAAAGTCAAAGAAATTGGATTGGTAAGTCTATTGGAGCAGAGATAGATTTTGATGTATGGAGAACAAGTGAGAAAATCACTGTTTTTACAACTAGAGCTGATACTATTTTTGGCGCTACATATGTAGTTTTATCTCCAGAACATGAACTTGTTGAAAAACTGTGGCCTCTAATTGAAAACAAAGACGAAATTAAACAGTATGCTCTTTCTATTAAAAATAAAACGGAAATTGATAGAACTAGAGATGATAAAGAAAAAACAGGCGTACTTTTAAAAGGTATACACGCTGTAAACCCAGCTACAAATGAAAAAATTTCTATTTGGATAGCAGATTATGTTTTACCATCATACGGAACTGGTGCAATTATGGCTGTTCCAGCTCATGACGAAAGAGATGGTGAATTTGCAAAGAAATATAACCTACCAATCAAAGAAGTTGTTAAAGACGATATACTTTTGAATTCAGACAGATTTACTGGCTACAATACTGAGAAAGCGAGATTTGAGATTACTAGATTCGTAAAAGGAAAATTTGTAACCAAGTACAAACTCAGAGATTGGGTATTTAGTAGACAAAGATATTGGGGAGAGCCTATACCGGTGCTTCGAGGTAAAGATGGCATAATTCCTGTTAAAGAAAAAGATCTTCCAGTTAAACTTCCAAAAGTGAAATCATACGAGCCTACAGGGGAAGCCGAGTCTCCCTTAGCTAACATAAAGAGTTGGATGAATGTAAGAGTCGGTAAAGAAAAGTATTTAAGAGAAAGCAACACTATGCCACAATGGGCAGGTTCTTCTTGGTATTACTTGAGATATATGGACCCTAAGAATAAAAAATTTCTAGTAGACAAGAAAAAGGAGAAGTATTGGAATACTGTAGATCTCTATGTGGGGGGTGCTGAACATGCAACAAGGCATTTAATATATGCAAGATTTTGGCATAAATTTTTGTATGACATTGGTGTGGTTTCAACAAAAGAGCCCTTTCACAGACTTCAGAATGTTGGTCTTATCATAGCTTCTGATGGCAGAAAAATGTCCAAAAGATTTGGAAATGTAATAAATCCAGATGATATCATCAAACATTATGGTGCAGATACTTTACGAATGTACGAAATGTTTATGGGGCCATTTGAACAATCTGTTAGTTGGAATGAAGACAACATTTTTGGAGTTAGAAGGTTTTTAGAAAGGGTTTGGAGAATTTCTGCAAAGGTAAAAAATGGTGCAAAAGTAGATTCAAAGTTTCAAATATTGCTTAATAAAACAATTAAAAAAGTTACTGAAGATATTGAAACTATGTCATTTAATACTTCTGTTTCAAGTATGATGATTCTACTTAATGAAATGGAAAAATTTGAAGAAATTAACAAAAAAGATTTTGAAAGTTTTCTTAAAATTTTGTCACCATTTGCACCACATATTTCAGAAGAATTATGGGCAAATTTGGGATACAAAAAGTTACTTTGTCTGGAAAACTGGCCGAAGCCGGACCCAAAGAAACTTGAAGAATTAGAAGTAAAAATGGCAGTACAGATTAATGGTAAGGTGAGAGGTGAAGTATTAGTTACTTTCGAAGAAAACGAACAGGATATAGTAGATAAGGCAAAACTAGCTCCTGGAATCGATAAATGGCTTTTAGGTAAAAATATATTAAAAGTAGTCTTTGTTAAAAACAGATTAGTTAACTTTGTAACTAACTAGTGATAGGTTTTTTACTTAAAATATCGCATTTTGGTCAAGGCTTGACTTAAATTCAGTATAATGATACAAATAGAGGACTTAAGTCTTGGTTCGTAGCTTAAAAATAAGACTTTTTATTAAAATATGAGTGAAAAAACAACTATAAAATTTAAACCTAAACAAGTAGTAAAAAAACTACTTTCTGTTGTGGGGGATAGATCAAGAGATGTGCTTGTTTCTCGTTTTGGGCTAGGCACAGACACCAAAAGAATGACTCTAGAAGCTATTGGTAAAAAGTACAAAATTACCAGAGAAAGAGTTAGACAAATTGAAAACTATTCAATAATTAATATTAGAAAGTCTAAAGAGTATGCAAAAGAAAAGGAATCTTTTGATGAGCTTCTTAAGCTTATTACTGATATGGGAGGAACTATATCAGAAGAGCATCTTTTAAAACATATTTCAAAAGACAAGGCTACTCAAAACCAAATCCACTTCTTACTTGTTATTGGTGAAGAATTTACTAAAGAAAAAGAAGACAATGAGTTTAAGCATAGATGGTCAGTAGATAAAGAACTTTCAAAGAGAATTCATGCCTCACTTAGAGATCTTTATTCATCACTATCTGATGATGAAATACTTCTAGAGTCAGATATGATTGAGAAATTTCTAGAAAATATTAAAGATGTTTCTGAAAAATATAAAAATGAAGAAATAGCAAAAAGATGGTTGGCACTTTCAAAACTGATTGATAAAAACCCTCTAGGAGAATGGGGTAAAACTACTTCAGCAAACATTAATGCAAAAGGTATGAGAGATTATGCATACCTTGTTATAAGAAGACATGGTTCTCCTATACACTTTAGAGAAGTAGCGAAGCTTATAACTGAGTTGTTCAACAAAAAAGCTCATGTTGCTACTACACACAATGAACTTATTAAGGATCCAAGGTTTGTACTTGTTGGAAGAGGTTTATACGCACTTTCTGAGTGGGGTTATATGTCGGGTGTAGTTAGGGATGTTATAAAGAACATTATCGATAAAAATGGTCCTCTAACTAAAGACGAAATTGTTAAGAAGGTCTTAAAAGAAAGATATGTGAAGGAGAATACAATTATGGTAAACCTTCAAAATCCAAAGTTTTTCAAAAAATCTAAAGACGGAAAATATACACCAGCATAAAAATAAAAAACCACCATATGGTGGTTTTTTATTTTAGGTTAGTTATAATATAAGTTATGTTAAAGTTTTTTACAGATATTTTTACTAATCCTATTTTTTTGACAGTTGTAAAAACATTATGGAAAACGGCTTTTATTTGGTTTCCTATTTTGTGCTTACTTATTATTTGGGAACTATGGGTTAGATATGTTCAGGCACTATTTTTTGCAAAACAAAAGTATGTTTTGTTAGAAATAAAAGTTCCAAGAGAAGTGTTTAAGTCTCCCCAAGCTGCTGAGTTTTTTATAAATGGCTTGCATCAAAATGGCGGGGAAGGGAATTGGTATGAAAAGTACTGGAAAGGACAAGTTCGTTCATGGTTTTCTTTAGAAATCACATCAATAAATGGTGCAATACATTTTTTTGTTTGGACAAAAGTATCTCATAGAGCATTGATTGAAGCTAACTTATATTCCCAGTATCCTGGAATTGAAATATTTGAAACGACTGATTATACTTTGCCAATCTCTTATGATCCGGAAAAGTATACAATGTGGGCAAGTGAATTTGATTTGACTAAGCCTGATGTTTTTCCTATAAAAACGTATATTGATTATGGTTTGGAAAAGGATCCAAAAGAAGAGTACAAAATTGATCCATTAACACCACTAATTGAGTTTTTAGGAAGTGTACCAAGAGATGCACAAGTTTGGATACAGATACTTGTAAGATCACATAAAGATGAAGACATTGACCCTAAGACTGGAAAGTCAGTAGACTTGCGCTGGGCAAAAGCCGCTCAAGCTGAAATAGACAAAATTATAACCAGTGTCAAAGGGGAAAAAGATAAAGATGGAAAACTTATACCTGGAACTGGAAGACAGTTGACTGATGTCGAAAGAGATACTATTAATGCACTTGGAAGGAGTGTTTCTAAAAAAGGTTTTGATGTGGGTATGAGAGCAATATACGTAGCACCGAAAGATACATTTAACCCAAGCAATATTGGTGGAATAATTGGTGGAATAACACATTTTAATTCTAGTTTGAATGGTTTTAAGCCAGCTAGAGGATCAGCAGATAAATATAGTTTCTTTTTGCTGGCGTGGAAAGATAGAAGTGCAAAAGCAAAACACGAAGAGAAAGCTGATTTATTGGATAAGTATAAAAAAAGAGCATATTTCCACATACCACTTAAAAGTCCACATTTTGTCTTAAACTCCGAAGAACTAGCTACTATTTTTCACTTCCCAGGAGGTGTGTCTGTTACACCAACATTTGGAAGAATTGAATCTAAAAAAGCTGAGGCTCCATCAAATCTTCCAGTTTAATTATGCTTGAAGATCTATATTACAATTTCAAGAGTATGCCTAAAAAAGAGAAGTATATTTCTCTTACTTTTATTTCACTTATTGTTTTTATATCATTCTATATTTTTTTAAAGACTCCACCGAGCGATTTTCCTTTAAACTCCGTGATAACCATTGAAGATGGCGAATCTCTTCAACAAATAACAAATTCTCTTTATGAAAATAAAGTAATAAAATTCCCATTGATTTTCAGAAGTGCAGTAATTGTTTTAGGTGGTGAAAGAAAAGTAATTGCTGGAGACTATCTTCTTGATAAAAAAGAAGGGCCGATTGATCTAGCTTACAGATTTATTAAAGGACAGTTTCATTTAGATATTTTACGTATAACTATTCCAGAAGGTTGGAATGTGTACGAAATAGGAGAACACTTAGAAAAAAACTTAAAGAGTTTTGATAAAAATAGTTTTGTTGAACTTGCAAAAGAATGGGAAGGGTATCTTTTTCCTGATACTTATTTCATTGCAGACACTGCTCGACCAAAAACAGTTATAAACTTAATGCGTGCAAATTTTGAAGAACAGCTCAAAACTATCGAGGCTATAGCTACTTCTACAAGAAGTGTTGATGAGATAATAACCATGGCATCTATACTTGAGGGTGAAGCAAATACGACTGAAAGTAGAAAAATTGTAGCCGGTATCCTTTGGAAACGTATTACTGCTGGAATGCCACTACAGGTTGATGCAACATTTAAATATATAAACGGTAAGGGTACTTTCGAATTAACATACGATGATTTAAAAATTGATAATTTGTATAATACATACAAATACAAGGGGTTACCACCTGGGCCTATCGGAAACCCTGGTCTCGACGCTATAAATGCTGCACTTCATCCAAAAACCACAAGATATTTATATTTCATGACTGGTAAGGATGGAAAAATGTATTACGGAAGAACATTTGAAGAACACAAAAGAAATAAAACTTTATATTTGAGGTAAATTTACTAAAGAAGTTTTTTGTGTTAATTTCATAAAGTGAATACACAACCTAAGAAAGTATTTGTGGGTGTTTCTGGAGGAGTAGATTCTTCTGTTTCTTTAGCTTTGCTAAAAAAAGCTGGTTACGATGTAACAGGAGTATTTTTGAAAGTATGGTATCCAGATTTTATGCCTTGTAATTGGAAGGAAGAAAGACTTTCTGCTATGCGAGTATGTGCAACACTTAATGTTCCCTTTATTACACTAGATTGTGAAAGGGAGTATAAACAAGAGGTAGTGGACTATATGATACGTGAATATAGGGAGGGAAGAGTTCCAAATCCTGATATTTTTTGCAACAAATATGTAAAATTTGGAGTTTTTCTAGATAAAGCGAAGGAATTAGGTGCTGACTATATTGCTACAGGTCATTATGCACAAAATATAGAAAAAAATGGAGTCTTTTATCTTACAGAGTCAGTAGATAAAGAAAAAGATCAAAGTTATTTTCTTTACACTCTAAATCAGGAGCAATTAAAACATACATTGTTTCCAGTAGGTGGTTTAATAAAACCTGAAGTAAGACGACTAGCACAGGAGTTTGGACTACCTACGGCAACCAAAAAAGACAGTCAAGGTTTATGTTTTATGGGTAATATTGATATTAAAGAATTTTTAAATCATTATATTGAGGTTAAAAAAGGAGATGTATTAAATACCGAAGGAAAAGTAATCGGTTTTCATGAAGGAAGTCAATTTTTAACAATTGGTCAAAGGCATGGTTTCACTATCACTGAAAAATCTCCAGAAGACCCTAGATTTTTTGTTATTAAAAAAGATTTAGAAAAAAATACCATAACTGTCGCAAGCAAAGAGCACCAAATAGATAAAGTAAACAATATTAAGTCTATAAAAATTAAAAAATTACATTTCATTTCTGGTACTGAACCATTATTCCCCAATAAAACGAGTGTGAGAATTCGTTACAGACAAAATAAAGTTGAATGTAGTATTGATA
>DAORIV010000007.1:0-12545 GCA_035438705.1 Parcubacteria group bacterium | reverse complement strand
AAAACGAGTGTGAGAATTCGTTACAGACAAAATAAAGTTGAATGTAGTATTGATAAAGCTTCCGATTGTTATTTAATTAGATTTAGTGAACCGCAGAGTGGAATAGCAATTGGCCAGTCTGCTGTGTTCTATGATAATAATACTTGTTTAGGGGGTGGAGTTATAGATGAAACAGAGTAAAGTTAAGTAATATATTTAATTTTGCTCATGACTTTAGTTGTGAGATAATGTTTCTTATGAATACCAATGCCTTATATGTTTTAAAAGCTGATGGAACTAAAGAACCTTTTGACACTAGTAAACTTGAACGTTCTCTAAAGAAAGCAGGAGCAAGTAGTAAAGTTGTTTCTGATATTATTGAAAAAACAAAAAATAATTCTAGTAAGGAAATAACCACGCACGATATTTATAAAAGTGCATTCGAGTTATTACACAAAGAAGAAAAACCTATTGCTCTTAAATACTCTTTAAAAAGGGCAATAATGGACTTAGGTCCATCAGGTTTTGCTTTTGAGGATTTCATTGCTGAGATATTTAGAAAAAAAGGCTTTGATGCTGAAACTGGAAAAATTGTTAGAGGGTTTTGTGTTGAACATGAGGTAGATGTTGTAGCATGGAACAATGAAAAGTTAATTATGGTTGAAGCCAAATTTCATAATGAATTGGGAATAAAATCAGATTTAAAAATTGCTTTGTATGTAAAAGCTCGTTTTGATGATTTAAGAAAAATGACATTTAAATATGGAAAAGAAAGACAATTGGATGAAGGTTGGCTAGTAACAAATACTAAATTTACTTCAACTGCAATTGAGTATGGTTCTTGTCAGGGGGGGTTACGTATGATTGGTTGGAACTATCCTCCAGTCGGGAACTTACACGACATGATTTTGGAGTCCAAATTGCACCCCATCACTTGTTTAAGTAGTCTTAATGGTAGAGAAAAGAAGGAATTATTAGATAAAGGTGTAGTTTTATGTAAATCTATACTAGAAAACCAGGATTTGTTAATATCGATAGGTCTTAATGGTTCAAAAGGACAGAAAGTAATAGAAGAAATAGAAACTCTTTAGTATGAAAAAAAATAAACAACACTTGAATACAATTAATTTCTTTTTTGAAGTTGGTATGTTAGCTAAAACCCCTAGAAGTGGTTTTCATTTTTTAGGCACCGGTGAACAATCTGTGGCTGAACATGTAAACAGAACAACTTTTATCGCTTATTCACTAGCACAAATGGATAGTAATATTGATACTTTGAAAGTTTTAAAAATGGCATTATTTCATGACATTTCAGAAACAAGAATTTCAGATTTAAACCATATCCACCAAAAGTACGTAGAAAGAAAAGAACACAGTGCGGTAACAGATATTGCTGACTCTGTGCCTTTTGGAAATGATGTCTACAACACATTAAATGAATATGAAAAAAGGGAATCAAAAGAGGCACTTTTGGTTAAAGATGCAGATACTTTAGAGTGGTTACTGGCACTCAAGGAACAAGTGGATACTGGAAACACAAGAGCACTTGCTTGGATGAAAGACGGAATGAAAAGATTAAAAACTAAAAATGGTATAGAACTCGGAAAAGCAATCCTAGATATAAATTCAAATGATTGGTGGTTCCCAAAGGATTCAGTTATTAGAAAGAAAAAATACATTTAAGATTTCTTAACTAAATTTTATCAATTTATACAGAAGAACATGAGCTTAACACTTGAAGAAAAATTCGAAAAAATGAAACAAATCAGAGATGAACTTTTACAATTAAAAGAATCTCCTTTGTATCAATATAGAATTGAAAATAAGTATTTTCCTGTTGTTGGTGAGGGAAGTCACACTGCACACATTATGTTTATAGGTGAAGCACCCGGAAAAAATGAAGCTGAAACTGGTAGACCTTTTTCAGGAAAATCAGGTAAAGTTTTGGATAATATGCTTGAATCTATCAGACTTAATCGCAGTGATGTTTACATAACAAATATTGTAAAAGATCGACCGCAAGAAAATAGAGATCCTACTGAAGAAGAAATACGCATATATGCACCGTTTCTTGATAGACAAATAGATATAATTCAGCCCCAAGTAATTGCAACATTGGGTAGATTTTCAATGGCTTATATTATGAATAGATTCAATCTCACTGATAAAATAGGCACCATCGGAGAGCTTCATGGTAAAGAATTTGTTGCACAAACTGATTACGGTCCTATAAGTGTTATTCCACTTTACCATCCAGCAGTTTCCCTATATGATGGCTCAAATAAGGAGACCATATTAAAGGACTTCCAAGTGCTAACAAAATACATTAAATAATGAGTAAATCGATTAAAACTGAATGGGATTTGGCACCATTTTACAAATCTCCTGAAGACAAAAAAATAGAAATTGATATTAACAATGCTGAGATAACAGTTGATGTATTTGTGCAAAAATACAAGGATATTAATTTAAATAATTCAAAAATAGTTAAAGAATCTCTTCAAGACTATTTCAAAATAAAAGAGTGTAAATTATCAGATTCATACTCATATCTAAACAAACTTATTGATTTGGATTCAAGAAAAGAAGATTTACAATCTAAAGCAAATTTGCTTTTACAAAGAATTCAAAACATAAGTAATAAGGTTATTTTTTATGAAGTTAAGTTATCAAAAATACTTCCACAACTACAAACTAGATTATTAAAGGATAAGGATTTACAAAATTATAAGTACTTTCTTGAAGTTATTTTTAAAAACAGTAAATACGTTTTAAGCGAAAAAGAAGAAAAAATTCTAAATTTAAAGTATTTAACTTCACATAAGCTGTGGACCGATTTTACAGAGAATCTATACAGCAAAGCAGAAGTCAGACACAAAGGTAAGAACATCCCGATTTCAAAAGCATTGAATCTTATTAAAAGCATTAGAACACAGAAAGAAAGACTAGAGCTCTACAATAAAGTTGTGCATGTGAACCAAAGCTTATCACAAATAGCTGAAAAAGAATTAAATGCTATTATTCTAGATAAAAAAATTAATGATGAGCTTAGAGGGTTTGCTGATCCTGTAGATGCAACACTTCTAGGGAATGAAGATGATAAAAATACAGTATTTACTCTTCGTGATGTGCTTACTTCTAACTATAAACTAGTTCATAGATTTTATAAAACTAAGAAAAAAATGCTTGGTTTAAAAAAAATGTATTACTCAGATCGTTTTGCAGATGTTGGAAAATTTAACAAGAAAATTAAGTTTAATGAGGCATTATCTATATTTGATGGAGTATTAATGAATATTGACCCTATTTTTTCAAAAATTTTGGAAAGATATGTAACTAATGGACAGTTTGATGTATTTCCAAAACTTGGTAAAAGAGGAGGTGCGTACTGTGCATCCTCATACAATAATCCTACTTATATTTTACTCAACCATACAGATGACATTGATTCTGTATACACATTAGCTCATGAAATGGGGCATGCATTCCATTCTGAATTATCTAAAATTCAACCGGTTTACTATCAAGGATACACAACATCAACTGCCGAAGTTGCGAGCACACTCTTTGAAACATTTATGTTTAATGAGTTGTACAATAAAATGTCACCGAAAGAAAAGGTCGTTGCTTTACACGACAAAATTAGTGATTCAATCTCAACTATTTTTACTCAAATCATGCTTTTCAATTTTGAATTAGAACTACATGAACAGATTAGAAGTAGGGGCAGTCTTTCAAACACAGAAATTGCTGATTTAATGTTAAAACATATTAAATCTTTATACGGCAATGAATTTAAATACGATTCAAAAATCGGTTATGCCTATGTTGGTTGGTCACACATAAGATATTTCTTTTATACCTACACATACTCTATGGGTCTATTGATAAGTAGAAGTTTGTATCAAAAATACACGGAAGACAAAACATATATAGATCAAATCAAAAAATTTATGAGTGCGGGCGGTTCTAAAAGTCCCTATGATATTTTTAAAGATGTAGGAATTGATATTTCAAAACCTGAATTTTGGATGAGTGGAGTAAAATCTATAGAAAAAGATATAATAGAACTTGAGAAACTAATAAACTCAAATAAGTAATATGAACTCAAACGAAATTAGACAAAGATTTTTAAATTTTTTTGAAAAAAGAGGGCACGCAATAATCCCGTCAGCATCTTTGGTGCCTGAAAATGATCCTTCTGTTCTATTTAACACAGCCGGTATGCAACCACTTGTTCCGTATCTTTTGGGCGAGGAGCACCCACAAGGTAAAAGGCTTGCTGACATCCAAAAATGTGTTAGGACAAACGATATAGAAGAAGTTGGGGACAACACACACCTTACTTTTTTTGAAATGATGGGAAACTGGTCTTTGGGAGACTACTGGAAAAAAGAATCTATAAATTGGAGTTATGAACTTTTAACCTCAAAAAATGAAGGTTTTGGATTGGATCCACAAAGACTTTATGTAACTTGTTTTGAAGGTGATGAAAATGCTCCAAAAGATGAAGAATCTGCACAAATATGGAAAGAAATATTTGAAAAAAACGGAATTACTGGAGAAAGAATATATTTTAGACCAAAAGAAAAGAATTGGTGGTCAGCTGGCCCAAATGGGCCTTGTGGTCCTGATACTGAAATGTTTTATGACTTAACAGGAGAACTAAACTCTGGAATGACATTAAATGAGTACATAAAAGCAGATGACGAGCAGAAAGTAGTTGAAATTTGGAACAATGTTTTCATGCAATACCTTTCAAAAGATGGAAAGGTAGTATCTGAACTACCAAATAAAAATGTAGATACTGGTGCTGGATTTGAAAGAATGGTTGCTGTGGTACAAGGAAAGAAAAGTGTTTTTGAGACTGATGTTTTTGAAACCATAGTAAATGCTGTCTCTAATAGATATGGTGAAAATAATGATAACAGAATAAAAAGAATAATATCCGATCACCTTAGAACATCAGTATTTATGATTTCTGACGGAGTTCTTCCTAGTAACAAAGATAGGGGGTACATCCTTAGAAGAATAATCAGAAGAGCTGTATTTCAAGCTTGGAAAACTGGAAGAAATCAAGCTCAGCTTCATTTTCTTGTTTATGATGTAGCTAAACTTTATAAGAATGCATATCCTGAGATGTGGAATAAATGGGAAGAAATACAAAAAGTTTTTGAAGATGAAGAAAACAAATTTATCAAAACGTTAGAATCAGGAGAAAAGGCATTTGAAAAAGGAGAAGATCCTTTCATACTTTTCACTACATATGGTTTTCCAATTGAATTAACTATGGAATTATCAAGAGAAAAAGGTATTGAAGTAGACAAGGAAGCGTTTGATAAGAAATTTAAGGAACACCAAGAGCTTTCACGCGCTGGATCAGAACAAAAATTTAAAGGTGGGCTATCAGGTACAGGTGAAATGGAAACAAAATACCACACAGCTACACACTTACTACACCAAGCTCTGAGAGACATACTTGGAGATTCAGTAGCACAAAAGGGAAGTAATATTACTTCAGAAAGACTACGTTTTGACTTTGCGTTTAGTAGAAAACTTACTGATGATGAAAAACAAAGAGTTGAAGATACTGTTAATGAAAAAATAAAAATGAAACTACCGGTAGGAAAGGTACTAATGAAGAAGGAAGAGGCAGAAAAAACAGGTGCGCTACATTTTTTTGGAGAAAAGTATCCTGATGAAGTAAATGTATACTATATTGGAGATAGCTTAGATACAGCATATTCAAAAGAATTTTGTGGTGGTCCTCATGTTGAGAATATTGAAGTATTAGGAAAATTTAAAATACAAAAAGAAGAAGCTGTTTCAGCAGGAGTACGACGCATCAAAGCAACTTTGAGTTAATTGTTTTTGTGTGACTAGCAACTAAAACCTAGCTACTATATACTAGTTATGTATGTTTTCTCTTTTTCAAAGTAAGAACGAAGAAACTTCAATAATATTTGATATTGGCAACGGAACATTGACAGGGGCTATTGTCGTATTCAATGAAGATCAAAAGCCAAAGTTTGTATACACTATCAAAAAAAATTTTTCAATCTCTGAACAACTAGAACCTCAACAACTAGAACTTGAAATGCAAAAATTGCTCGATGAAGCATTGAATTATATTATGAAAGATGGGTTTAATTCAAAATATCTACAAAACAAAAGCAAAAAGATTAAAAGGGTTTTCATTTCATTCTCTTCTCCGTGGTTTTTATCCAAGACAAAAAGCATCAAGCTCGAAAACCCTAAAGAATTTGTCATTACTGAAAGTTTCATTCAGGATATTCTTAAAAAAGAGGAAGCGTTATTTAAAACTGAACTTAAAAATGAACATGGGGGAGAATTATTTGAGGTTATTGAAAGTTCTATAGTTCATAGCAAGATTAATGGTTACGCACTTGATAATAGTATCGGTAAAAATACAAAGACTTTTGATGCTTATATACATATGTCAGTGGTTCACAACTTATTTTTGAATAAAATACAAGAAACAATCATTAAACATACCCACATAAACATTAAAAATATTCATTTAAATACTTTTCCTTTAATTTCTTTTACTGTAATCCGCGATATATTTACCAAAGAACCAGATTTTCTAATAATGGATATCACAGGTGAAATAACTGATATCACTTATGTTAAAAATGAAATAATAGATAAAACTACTTCAATGCCATCAGGTAAAAACTTCCTGCTTAGACAATTATGTAAAAACTTGAATGTTTCTACAGAAATAGCCGAATCAACACTACAGATGTTTTTAAATAAAAAACTTGATGATGAAAATGGTAATAAGATTAGCGAGCTTTTAGTTTCTTCTGAGAAAGAGTGGTCTATATATTTAGAGAATGCACTTTTGGAACTATCACCAAGTTTGACACTGCCGAGTACTATTTTTTTAACAACACAAAGTGAGTATTTTACTTTATATGAAAGCTTTTTGAATACCCCAAAAATCGACCAGACGACAGTATTTAGGAAAAATTTAAAAATTAATAGACTTGATATATCTTCGTTATCAAGCTTCTATGAAAATAATAGTGGAAATGTTATAGGTGAATTTATTGTTTTGGTTTCATTGTTTTATAAAAAAATAATTTCACAAACAAAGTAGACAAAAGTTTTTTACAGAGTTAAAATATGATTAATGAAAAAGAATATTGTACAAGATGTAGTACCTCCAAAAAAATCCATAAGAAATGTTAAACTTTCTCCAAAGAAAGAAGCTTCTCGTGTAAGTAGAGTGGCCCAGAAAGAACCAGAAGTAGAAAGCTATAGAGAAGAAGAGTTCACAAGACCTGTTCCTATTCAAGCACCAATGAAAATTGAGCCCATAAAGAAAGCCGTAGAAACAAATCAACAAGATTTCTCTTATAAGTATGAATACAAAGATACACAAGCGAAAAGTAAAAAGTGGCTATATATTTCTAGTTTTATCCTAATTATCGCAATTGCTTTCGGGATATCTGCATTATTTAAGAGCTCTGAAATTAAAGTTTCTCCAAAACAAGAAGCAAAAGATATAAGCGAGACTTTTACAGCTAAAAAAGATGCAGTTACAGGACTTGGTTTTCAAACAGTTTCAGTATCAAAAGATATAGAAAAAACAGTGAAATCGACTGGTGAAGAAAGAGTTGAGAAGAAAAGCCAGGGTAGAATAATTATATATAACAACTATTCAACTCAAACCCAAAAACTTGTTGCGACCACAAGATTTCAGACTCCAGAAGGATTAATATTCAGACTTATTAACCCAGTTACTGTACCTGGAAGAGAGGTAAAAGATGGCAAAACTATTCCTGGAAGCATAGAAGTTGTGGTTGAGGCAGACAAACCTGGAGTTTCATATAATATTGGCCTAAAAGACTTCACTATTCCTGGTTTTAAAGGTGACCCAAAGTATACTGCTGTTTACGCTAGATCAAAGACAGAAATGAGTGGGGGTTTTTCTGGTATGCAGAAAACGGTTTCTAAAGAAGTATTACAACAAACAGAAGCTGAAATGGTGAAGACTTTAGAAGAATCTTTGCGAGGAGATATAGGCGCTCAAATTCCGGCTAATTTTATTTCATATAGTGATGGTTTGGTTTATGAAGTTGAACAAACAACCCAAGCTCCGGCTAGTTCAAATGATGAAGTAATACTTAAAAAGAAAGGAAAGGCGACAGCAATAATATTCGATAAAAGTTCACTAACAAAAAGTGTCTTAAATAAAATAATGCCAGATACTGAATCAGAAAGTGTTAAAATTTCTAATATTGATTCACTTACATGGAAACCAACAAACACGTTTACAGTAAACGACAAAGAAGTGACATTTACACTAAGTGGAAATGCTAATTTTGTTTGGGTTTTTGATGAAAATAAACTAAAGGAAGATTTGCTTGGTTTATCTAAAAAGTCAGCTAAAATTGTAATTTCTAACTATCCAGCAATTAGTGAAGCCTGGATAGAAACTAAGCCATTCTGGAATCAAAAAATTCCTGTAAATCCGGAGAAAGTTACCTTAATCAATACTGCTAACTAAACTAATTTCAATAGGGTTGACTTAGTGGCACAGTTTCTGTTAGGATGTTACCTGTACTTAATTATGCCGTTATTTAACGTTTTCAATATTGGGGAATAAAACAATAATGCAGGATCAAAACAAAAAAGATGATGCTGTTTTAGCTCAAGTCATAGAAGCACTACCTAACACTTTTTTTAGAGTTAAGAGGCTTGACAACGGCGAGGAAATGTTGACTTATCTATCTGGAAAAATGAGACTCCACAGAATAAGAGTCTTAATTGGAGATAAGGTGGCAGTTGAAATAGACCCATATGGTGGTAAAGGCAGGATAGTAAAAAGGGTGTAGCTTTCATTTATGAATGTTACATGATTAAACAACAGTTAGAGTAATTTATATGAAAGTAAAAGCTTCAGTAAAAAAAATGTGTCCAGTCTGCCAAGTAGTCCGAAGAAAGGGCTATGTTTATGTTGTTTGTTCAGCAAACGCTAGACACAAGCAGAGACAAGGATAAGGAATAATTTACATAATATTAAACAAATGAGAATCCTAGGAATCACAATACCAGAAGAAAAGAGAATTGAAATCGGACTAACTGTCTTGTACGGTGTTGGACGTTCACTTGCTCACACTATTTTAGATAAGGCAAAAGTAGATTACGGAGTAAAACCTAAAGATATAACAATAGATCAAGAGAATGCTATAAGAAAAGTTATTGAGACTCTTAAAATTGAAGGAGATCTAAAAAGAGATGTAGCTTCAAACATAAAAAGATTGAAAGACATCAAAACATACAGAGGAAGTAGACACTCAAGAAACTTGCCTGTACGAGGACAAAG
The DNA here is from genome assembly GCA_035438705.1 of Parcubacteria group bacterium. Classification (GTDB taxonomy): domain Bacteria; phylum Patescibacteriota; class Minisyncoccia; order Phycocordibacterales; family DATDWN01; genus C7867-006. Next base: position 3,208 of record DAORIV010000007.1, on the reverse strand, counting down.
AACAAAAACAAATGCCCGAACAAAAAGAGGGGCTAAGAAGACAATGGGTACTGGTAGAAAAGTAGCGGATAAAAAATAAAAAGTAGATTAAATAATAATTATATGGGTAAAAAAAGAATTGTAACTGAAGGAGGAAATGATAATGGTGTAAAAGCACCTACAGTAACTGCTGTATCTAAGAAGAAAATTGACTCTGGAAGTCTATATGTTCAATCTACTTATAACAACACACAAGTAGTTCTTACCGATTTGAAGGGTAATGTACTAGCAACAGCTTCATCAGGTTCTGTCGGATTCAAAGGCGCAAAAAAAGGAACTCCTTTTGCTGCTGCAAAAATAGGTGAAGTACTCGGAGGAAAAGCTGCTGCTATGGGTATGAAGGAGGTTGAGGTTATTATAAAAGGAGTTGGTTCTGGAAGAGAGTCAGCTGTTAGAGGCTTCATCTCTAAGGGAATCAATATTAACTCTATCAAGGATGTTACTCCAGTTCCTCATAACGGCCCTAAACCTAAAAAGCCAAGAAGAGTATAATTTTCATTTTGAATTTAATTAAAATATAAAAATATGATCACAGGCCCAAAATACAAAATAGCAAGAAGACTAGGAGCACCTATATTTGAGAAAACTCAAAATCAAAAATACGCACTTAATCTAGAAAGAAAATCTAAAAATAGAAAAGGATTTTCAAAACCAAAGTCTGAATTCGGAATTCAGCTTAACGAAAAACAAAAAGCTAGATTTATATACGGGCTAGGTGAGAAACAATTTGCTAACTATGTTAAAGAGGCACTTTCAAAGAAAACTTCTCACGCACCTCAATTAATTTTTGAATATTTAGAAAGTAGACTAGATAATATTGTTTATAGACTAGGTCTTGCAACTACTCGTTCTGGAAGTAGACAAATGGTTTCCCATGGGCATATCAAAGTTAACGGTAGAAAAGTTGATACACCTTCAATGAGACTTAAAGTGGGGGACAAAGTTGAAATAAATGACCGTTCTCTTAACAAACCTCTATTTGCTAATCTTGATGAAAAACTAAAAGCATCAAACACTCCATCATGGCTTAAGTTTGATTTATCAAAGAAGGAAGGTGTTGTTCAAGGAAAACCCGTTCTAGTTAAAACTGAGAATATGTTTGATTTGAATACAGTTATTGAGTTTTATAGTAGATAGTTATCGAAAGGTATTGATTAATTATGAGATTTAGTGTATATTATTATTCGCTACATTATTAAAAATAAAATTAACTTTTAAATTACCCTATATGTCTGACTACACAATTGTTATCCCATCTAAACCAAAAATCGTCTCAGAGGTAGACTTTTCTGGTACATATGAAATAGACGGTCTATATCCTGGATATGGACACACTCTTGGAAATTCTCTAAGAAGAATTATTCTTTCTTCACTACCTGGTGTTGCCGTTACTTCTGTAAAAATAGAAGGAATAGATCATGAGTTTTCAACAATTTCTGGTGTAAAAGAAGACGCTATCACTATTCTACTTAATTTGAAGAGAATGAGACTTAATATGGTTGGAAATGAGCCTCAAACACTAACTTTGAAAGTAAAGGGTAGTAAGGATGTTACAGCTGGAGACATTAAGACTCAAGGTGGAGTTGAAATACTAAACCCTGAGCTACATATTGCTACTTTAACAGACAAATCTGCAGAATTAAACATGGAAATAACTGTTGAAAAAGGTCTTGGATTCGTACCTAAGGAAGTTCTACAAAAAAATAGAGTAGATATTGGGTCAATTACAGTAGATGCTATTTTCACACCTGTAAGAAGAGTTTCATACGAGGTAGAGAACATGCGTGTTGGAGATAGAACAGACTTCAATAGACTAAAAATCTTTATTGAAACAGACGGCACAATACTACCTAAAGAAGCTTTAGAAAAGAGTATTGAGACAATGATAACTCAACTTAAAGCAATAATTGGTTTTAAAGAAGAAGATGTGATACTATCTGCAACTGAATCTGAAGGATCTTTCCAAGCTAAAGAAACAGATGAGGATTCTCTAAAAACAAGGATTGAAACTCTAAATCTTTCTGCAAGAACTCTAAATGCACTTTCAAATGCGAACATTCGAACAGTTGGAGGGCTAGCTCGAAAGAAAGAGAAAGATATTCTTGAAATAGAGGGTATGGGAGCAAAGGGTGTTGCTGAAATTAAAGAAGTTTTAGAAACTTTTGGAATCACTCTTAAATAGGAAAAATTTAAAATTTGTAATTTATTAACATGAACCACCATAAAGCAAACAGAAAATTCGGAAGAGAAAGAAAAGTAAGAAATGGACTTATGAAGTCTTTAGCTTTGGCATTGGTTCTAGAGGGTAAAATTAAAACAACAGATGCTAAAGCTCGTGAACTAAGACCTATGGTTGAGAAATTAATTACTACTGGAAGACTAGGTACTGTTGCGTCTAGAAGAAATCTTGTTTCTCAAATAGGTAGTATTGGTGCAGACAAAATTGCTAAAGATATATCTCCTAAATATGCAGATAGAAAAGGGGGTTATACTAGAATAACTAAACTTCCTGCAAGAGTGTCTGATGGAAGTTTAATGGCAATAGTAGAATTAATTTAAATTTATGAAATACACAATTGATGCTGAAAACAAAAGAATTGGAAGAGTCGCTACTGAAGCTGCTGTATTTCTAATGGGTAAAAATCTAACTACATTTGCAAAAAATACTATTCCAAACATTAAAGTAGAAATTAAAAATACTTCTAAAGCTTTAATTTTAGACAGTAAGAAAGCTCAAAAAACTTATAGTAGATACTCAGGTTACCCAGGAGGATTAAAACAACCTACTATGGAGCAAGTAATAGTTAAAAAAGGCTATTCAGAACTATTTAAAGAAGCTGTTTCAGGCATGCTTCCAAAAAACAAACTTAGAGCAAAAATGATGAACAATCTGATAATCACAGAATAATTTTATAATACATATGGAAAAGACAAAATCTGAAAAATACATAGAAACAGTTGGCAGAAGAAAAACTTCAGTAGCTAGAGTTAGACTTATACCTAGCACAAAAACTACTTTTGATATAAATGGTAAGGATTTACATGAGTATTTTACAATTAAAGATATGCAAGATATCGTTAAACAACCTCTAGTAGATAATCCTGAGAAGTTTAAAGTTACTGCGAAAATTGTTGGAGGCGGTATACACTCACAATCTGAAGCAATGAG
>DAORIV010000006.1:0-33503 GCA_035438705.1 Parcubacteria group bacterium | reverse complement strand
ACAGGGAGTAAGTCGTAACAAGGCACGGCTAGCGGAAGCTGGTCGTGGATTAATTCAATTTGAAATCTGTTCTACTTAGTAGAACAATGTGAGTCGATATTGTGTCTCTCGATCGAGGACAGAATAGACAATTACTATAGTCTTTAAATTAGTATGACTACTGGAAAGACAGTATGAACGGAACAAAACAAAGGATGATATCTTTATAATATTTCGAAAAACCGCTATAAAATGGCGGTTTTTTGATACTTGACTTTTATATATATTGTGTGGTATAATTGTAAAAGAAACATAGGCAATAACGCTTGTGTGGGGAGGTTCCATGAAATTCACTATTTCGTTTTTCGTTCTCATCATCGTCGTGGTTCTCGCCGTGAGCAAGTTCTCACCGGCTGTCTACGAGGTCCGATTCGACTACGCTAACGGCGAAGTCGTCGAGATCCGCGACGAGACGGGTAAGAGGGTTCAGAAGAACCTGGAGGACCTCAAGCGTGAGGGAATCATGTACGAAGTGGTGTACGTTCAGCCGAGGACGATGGGGAACAACTGAACCCCCATCACCATCGGATTTGGCGGGAGAGTGCTTCATTGCACCCCCGCCTTTTTGTTTGTGAAAAATTTTCTTGTCTTTTGGTCAGGAATAGTTTTTTACTAAAAACTTTCCAGACCCGACCTCACATCATCACGCTCTGGTTCGCACAGGGGTCACAGATAAATTTCTGCTGAAATTTTCCGCGACCTGACTCATTCTGCCGGCTTCCGTCTCGCACCAGTAAGAAAAAACTCCCTTTTAGGGAGTCTTTTCATATTGTGCGCGCACCAGGAGTCGAACCTGGGACCTACCGAGTATCAGTCGATTGCTCTAGCCAGCTGAGCTATGCGCGCAATAAATATGAATATAACAGAAAAAAAATACAATGACAAACCTTACCAGTAATTTATTTATGTTATAATTTACTATATGAAAATATCAATTCGGGAAGTTTTTAAAAAATCTTGGAAACATTTAAAAGATAACATGTTGTTTTTGGTAACAAGTACTTTTGTGTACTTTGTTCTCTCTGATTTACTGAAGGTTGATGGTAGAAGGGAAATGGGCTCATTGTTTATTTTTATCGCCAGTGTCGTTGTTTCTGTTTTGTTTAGTGTTGGAATGTATCGTTCAGGTATGTTTGTGAAAAGAGGTAAGGAGTTGAGTATAGATGTTTTTAAGGTAACCCCGCAATTATTCCTTACAGTATTGTGGCTGACAATAATCTCATCACTGTTTACTGTGTTGGGTATATTATTATTGATAATTCCAGGATTAATAATGATGGCTAGACTATCGATGGCGAGTTATATTTTACTAGACAATCACTCACACATGACAGCTTTCGAGTCAATAAAAGAATCTTGGAAAATAACAAAAGGGCATACACTAAAAATTCTTTTGTATTTTTTGGCAATACTAATTTTGGTCTTACTTTCATTTTTAACACTAGGTCTTGCACTAGTTATAGTAACTCCATTTATATATCTTTCTGGCGCAGAAATATACTCTATTCTTAAAAAAGAAGAACATTCTCAAGCATAGTAAATAAGTAGAATTTGCATTGTGGTAGTTAAATTTAAATTAATGTATAATGTTTTTTTAATAAATTTAATTTTAAAATACCGTGCAAAAGATATCAAAAATAATTGGCAGAGAGATATTGGACTCTAGAGGAAATCCTACTGTTGAAGTCGACCTATATTTAAGTGACGGTTCTATGGGTAGAGCTGCTGTTCCAAGTGGAGCTTCAACTGGAAGTCATGAGGCTTGCGAGTTGCGTGATGGAGATAAAAAAAGATATGGTGGCAAGGGTGTGTTGAAAGCAGTTGCAAATGTAAATATTAGTATACAAAAAGCATTAAGAGGAAAAGCTTTTGATCAAAGAAGTCTTGATTTGGCACTTATAAAACTAGATGGTACAGCAAACAAAACAAAGCTAGGGGCAAATGCAATTTTAGGCACTTCACTTGCTTTTGCTAAAGCTGTAGCTTTGTCAGAGAAAAAACCTCTTTGGAAATATTTTAAAGATATTTCTAAAACCAAAACTATTTTGATGCCTGTCCCAATGATGAATATTCTAAACGGAGGAGCACATGCTGAAAATTCTACAGATTTGCAAGAGTTTATGATAATGCCTGTTGGAGCAAAATCATTTAAACAAGCACTACAATGGGGTTCTGAAATTTTTCATGAGTTAAAGAAAATTTTGAAAGCTAGGAAACTAAACACAACTGTCGGGGATGAGGGGGGCTATGCACCAACACTTTCTTCAAATGAAGCAGCGATTGAAGTTATTTTAGAGGCTGTGAAAAATGCTGGATATAAAGCTGGGACACAAATAGCCATTGCAATTGATGCAGCAGCAAGTGAGTTTTATAAAGACGGAAAGTATGTTCTAAAAACAGAAGGCAAAACTTTGACTTCAGAACAAATGGTCGCTTTTTATGCTGATTGGGTTAAAAAGTATCCAATTGTTTCAATTGAAGATGGACTTTCTGAAGATGACTGGGAAGGTTACAAACTTATGACAAAAACTATTGGAGGTAAGGTTCAAATAGTTGGAGATGATTTGTTTGTTACAAATATTTCAAGACTTAAAATGGGCATAGATGGAAAGGCTGGAAACTCAATACTTATTAAACTAAATCAAATTGGATCAGTCTCGGAAACAATTGATGCAATACATATGGCAAGAAATGCTGGATTTAACTCAATCATTTCTCACCGATCAGGAGAAACAGAAGACGCAACTATTGCAGATTTTGCAGTAGGACTTGGGGCAGGACAAATAAAAACAGGTTCACTTTGTCGTTCAGATAGAACAGCAAAGTATAATCAGTTGCTTAGAATTGAAGAATCACTTGGTGCGAAAGCGGTGTATCTTGGCAAAAATACTTTCAAGATAAATAAATAATAAAAATGTATGGCAAAACTTTTTTTAGTTAGACATGGTAAATCAGAGTGGAACCATCTAGGTCTTTGGACAGGTTGGACTGATGTGAATTTAACAGAGGAAGGTTTAGATGAGGCCAGAAAAGCTGGTGAAGCACTTAAGGGTGAAAAAATAGACACTGTTTATGTTTCAGAACTTAAAAGAACTCACCAAACTTTTGAAAAAATAAAAGAAACATGCGGTCAACTTGGTCTTACTTGTGTGATAGATAAGTCACTAAATGAGAGAAATTATGGTGTCCATACTGGTAAGAATAAATGGCAAGTAAAAGAAGAGGTTGGAGAAGAACAGTTTCAAAATATACGGAGGGGTTGGGATGTTCATATTCCAGAAGGAGAGACATTGAAGGATGTTTACACTAGAGTCGTTCCTTACTATGAGAAAAGTATCAAAGAAGATTTGAAGGCGGGTAAAAATGTACTTGTTGTTGCCCACGGTAACACCTTGAGAGCATTAATTAAACATCTAGAAGATTTAGATGAAAATCAGATTTGTGATGTTGAGGTTGGGACAGGGGAAGTTCACTGTTATCACGTTGATTCAGATGCTAAATTTATTTCAAAGGAAGTAAAGACTAGTTAAATTGATAATAAGTAGAAATTGTGTTAGAATTCCTCCTTCAGGATGTAGGTATTATTATTCGTGTTTAAAATTTTAAAATAAAAAATGAAAAAAACTAAGATTGTTGCAACTATAGGCCCAAGAACTGAAAGTGTAGAGATGCTAGGCAAAATGTTAAACGCAGGAATGAATGTTATGAGACTTAACTTCTCACACGGGGATTTTGCTGAACATCAAAATAGAGTTGATAATCTTAGAGAGGTTTTAAAGAAAACTGGTAAAACAGCTGCTATACTTCAAGACCTTGGAGGTCCAAAAATTAGAATAGGGAATTTTAAAACAGAATCAGTAAACCTAAAGATAGGGCAGACATTTACACTAACTACTGAAGATATACTTGGAGATGAAACTATTGTTTCAGTTAACTATCCATTATTACCAAAAGAAGTTGCAAAAGGTCATATAATCTTTATGCACGACGGTAAGAAAAAATTAGAGGTTAAGGAGGTTAAGGGAAAGAATGTTATTTGTAAGGTGCTAGTTGGTGGAGAAATAAAAGGCAGAAGAGGATTGAACATGCCTGATTCTGACTTGTCAGTTAAATCATTAACTCCAAAAGATTTAAAAGATTTGGAATTTGGAATAAAAAATGATGTTGATTTTATAGCACTTTCTTTTGTAAGAAGACCAAGTGACATAACAGAGCTAAGAGCAATTCTAAATAAAAGAAAATCAAAGGCAGGTATCATTGCAAAAATAGAAACACCACAAGCAATTTCAAATATTGATGAAATTATTGCACTTTGTGATGGTATTATGATTGCAAGAGGAGACTTGGCTATTGAGGTTCCATTTGAAAAAGTTCCAGGATATCAAAAGATGATGATAAAGAAATGTAATGAAATGGGCAAGCCTGTAATTACTGCTACACAAATGATGGAATCTATGATTAAGAGTCCCGTCGCAACTCGGGCAGAAGTTTCTGATGTTGCAAACGCAATCTTAGATGGTACAGATGCCGTTATGCTTTCCGAGGAGTCTACACTTGGAGACTACCCGATAGAAGCAGTTAATGTAATGAGAACAATTGCGAGAGAAATAGAAAATGATTGTCCAGAAAGAGAAACTGTTCGTGTAAATAAAAATGGTGATGCTTCAATCACAGACTCTGTGACTTCTTCAGTTGTTAAAACTGCACATGATATTGGAGCTAAAGTCATTGTGGCTCTAACAGACTCAGGTTTTACAGCGAGAATGATAAGTCGTCACAAACCTCATGCTGTAGTTCTTTCTTTGTCGCCATTTCAAAAAACTTCAAACAAATTAAATCTTTCTTTTGGATGTCTACCTGTTACAGTTCCAACATACAAAACAATAGACGATGTTCTTAAAATTGTTAGAGAATTCTGTATAAAAGAAAAACTTGCTAAAAAGGGAGACAAAGTAGTTATTGCAGGTGGGGTACCTTTCAACACAAAAGGACTATCTACTAACATGCTTATCTCAATTGTGCTGTAATTTATTTTTTCCACTGATTTTTTTGTTTAAAATTAGAGCCAGTGTATAATTGTTTTTATGATTGAGCACAAAGGAAACTTCTATGCAGGTGTATTCATATTCCTGATTCCATTTTTGGGTTTTCCAAGTATGTGGAAAATGGTTTTAGTAGCTTTGGCAGGATTTTTCCTAGTAGTTTCATCCCTAAGAGTCCCACTTCCAAGTTCTTTATTGAAAGATAAAATTAAAAGACAAAATCTAGATAATTTGGGCGTAGAAACTGAAGTTAAACCTCAAATAAAATCTGAAATTATTATTCCTATTCACAAGTCAGAAGAAATTCCAGTTGTTGTAGAAACTCCAAAGATTGAAATTGTTGTACCAAAAAAGAGGAGAGTTACTAAAACCCCATCTTCACGGAAGCTAAACGTGCAAGAATAATAACATGAAGACAGTTATCACAAAAAACAAACAAAATATTTTTTTGTTTATTTTTTTGTTGATAGTGGTTTCTCTAATCATGATTTTTGTTTTTCCTAGAGTTTTAGCTGAACGTTATATAAAGAGTGATTCCAGTAGTGATCTAAATGTAAGCTTGAAGGAAATTCAGGAAGTGTTTCAGCCTTCATATATTAAAACACCAGAACCAGTTAAGGGTATTTATATGACTAGTTGGGTTGCCTCTAATAAAGCGATGCGTGAAAATTTAGTCAAAATAATAGATGAGACAGAAATAAATACAGTAGTAATAGATATTAAAGATTATAGTGGAAAAATAGTTTTTAGGATTACAAATCCTGAATTAAAGAAATTTGGTTCTGAAGAAGTTAGGATAAATGACTTGCAGGAATTTGTTGAAACACTTCATAAGAAGGGGATTTATGTTGTAGGAAGAGTCGCTGTTTTTCAAGATGCATATTTTGTCTCACATAGACCGGATTTAGCTGTGAAAACAAAAAACGGTTCACAAGTATGGAAGGATCGAAAGGGTATATCATGGATAGATGCTGGAAGTCATGAATACTGGGATTATATAATATTGGTTGCAAAAGAGTCTCATAAACTAGGTTTTGATGAGATAAATTTTGACTATATCCGTTTTCCTTCAGACGGAAATATGCAAGATATTTCATTCCCATTTAGTTCCACAACCCCAAAGGCAACAGTCATGAAGAATTTTTTTGAGTATGTTCATAATAAAATTTACTCTGATCCAGATTTAAATAATCTTAAAACTTCAGCTGATTTATTCGGAATGGTTACAAATACATATGATGATATGGGCATAGGTCAAGTATTGGAAAATGCTTTACCATATTTTGATTATATTATGCCTATGGTATATCCGTCTCACTATCCAGCAAATTTTCAGGGATACAAGGAGCCTGAATCATATCCATATGAAATAATTACTTTTGCAATGAAAGAAGCTGTTGTTCGTTCTGAAAATTTAGCAAGTACAACAGGTCAAAGTAAAATAGAATATAAAAACAAATTACGACCATGGTTACAGGACTTCGGATTAAGAGTAAAATATGGAGCAACTGAGGTTAGGGCACAAATTAAAGCCACAAATGATTTAGGATTAACTTCATGGATACTATGGAGTCCATCTAATAAATATACAGTTTCTGCTTTAAATAAAAATTAATTGGTAGTACAATTATACAAATGAAATTTAACAAAAAAGGTTTTACTTTAATTGAACTACTCGTTGTTATCGCGATAATTGGGATATTGTCTTCTATTGTTTTGGCTTCACTAAACTCTGCAAGAGATAAGGGTGCGAATGCTGCGGTTAAGCAAAATCTAAATGGAATAAGATCACAGGCTGAGATAGTTTACGATAATGGCGGTCTAAGTTACGACGGCGTTTGTGATGATTTAAATATTCAGAATGCAATAAATACAGCTATATTAGCTGGTTCTGATGTTGGTGCGAGTGTAGCAACAAGGTGTAATGATTCACCAACTGCTTGGGCAATAAATGTGCAACTGAAAGTTCCTGAAGATGCTGGGGCGACTTTGTATTGGTGTATAGATAGTGAAAGTAAGGGGAAGGGTACACCAACCGAACTTGCAGGAGCCACAGTTTGCCCTTAGCTCAGGTCTTTTTAGTGAATCTGATCGTCTAAAATACTCACAAAACTTTCAACGTACGAATGTACTTCTCAAATTATTGTTCGTATTTTATGCGCGACCTTCACTAAAAATCTTCCGAGCTTGTTAACAAGCTAATTCCCCAATCCTCAACTTCGGATTTCATCCAGATTGTGAAAGTCTTAATAAGACAAATAATTTTGAGATTGTTGTGTAAAAGTTGTATAATTTAAGGAATGATTGATACTAATTCAATTACATATTTTGCTGAAACTGATGCAAGAAATAAAAAAGTTAAGTTTGGAATAAAAGCCAAAGATCGTTTGAAGCATATGTATGTTATCGGTAAGACGGGCATGGGTAAATCCACTCTTCTTGAGAATATGGCCATACAAGATATTCAGAATGGTAATGGTATGGCGTTTATTGACCCACATGGAGGAACAGCGGAAAAACTACTTGAATACGTACCAGAGCACCGAATAAAAGATGTTATATATTTTGCTCCTTTTGATATTGATTACCCAATATCTTTTAATGTGATGGAGGATATAGGTGCGGAGAAAAGACATCTCGTAGTTTCTGGTCTTATGAGTGCATTTAAAAAACTTTTCGGTGAAGAAAGTTTTTCTGACAGAATGCAATATATTTTGCAGAACACTATTTTAGCACTTTTGGAGTATCCAGGTGCAACTATGCTTGGAATAAACAAAATGCTTGCTGATAAGGAATATAGAAATAAAGTTATAGCAAACATAACTGATCCTTCCGTAAAATCATACTGGGTTAAGGAGTATGCTGGATACACAGAAAGATTTGCAGCAGAAGCAATACCTGCTATTCAAAACAAAATAGGTCAGTTTACATCTAACCCTCTAATTAGAAATATTATGGGTCAGGAAAAATCTTCTTTTGATTTTAGAGATGTTATGGATAAAGGGAAGATTATCATAATCAACCTATCAAAAGGAAAAGTGGGAGAGGGTAATGCCAATCTTATCGGTTCAATGATAATTACTAAAATTTACCTGGCTGCAATGTCACGTGCAGATAGGGGTGAGTCAGATTTGGCAAAACTTCCAAACTTTTATCTATATGTGGATGAGTTTCAATCCTTTGCTAATAAATCTTTTGCCGATATTTTGTCGGAGGCGAGAAAATATAAATTAAATCTTACCATTGCTCATCAATACATTGAACAAATGGAAGAAGAAGTTCGTGACGCTGTGTTCGGAAACGTCGGTACTATGATAACGTTTAGAGTGGGTGCATTTGATGCAGAAGTTTTAGAAAAAGAGTTTGCTCCGACTTTTATGGCGACAGATCTTGTTAACCTGGGTTTCGCACAGATCTATTTAAAACTCATGATAGATGGTGTGTCTTCACAACCATTTTCTGCTACAACATTACCTGGTATAGCAAGACCAGAATTTACATTCAAGGACCAAGTTTTAGAAAGTTCTAGAGAGCAATTTGCTAGAAAAAGAGAGGATGTTGAAAAGGGTATTTCAGATTGGCATGATTCAACAACAATAAAGGATTCACAAAAAAATAATTCTAATGGTGGAAATAATATTGAGAGAAGGGAAAACAAAATTGTTAGAGAAGATAGGCCCATGCCTGAGGTTAAGAAATCATTACCACCTGTAGCAGATGATATTAAGGTTCCAGATGAAAATAAAATAGCCTTAATGAAGGCAGCTGAGGAGCTCAAAAAAAGACAATCACAAATAGAAAATGTTCAAGCTGAGAATAAGCCCAAACTATCACTTGATGATCTAAGAAAAGAAAAAGAATTGTCCATGCAAGTAGGTAAAAAGAATCCGAGCAAGGAAAATCTCTCCTCACTTAAAGATGCTTTAGCAGGAGTATTGAATAAAAAAACAGAAGAAAAAATAAATTCAGAAAAGGAAGTTTCTAAAGATTATGTAGTTAAAAATGAGTCTAAACCTACAGATACAGTTTCCACTCCGCCGAAAAAAGTTACTGAAGTTCCAGAAAATGTTTTAAGAGAAATATTAAAGATGGATGATGGAAAATAATTCAAAAAAAAGGATACTTATTTTTTCTACAGCATATTATCCATTTGTTGGGGGTGCTGAAGTTGCAATAAAAGAGATTACAGATAGACTGTCATCCGATTTTGATTTTGATTTGATTACCGCAAGATTAGATAAAAATTTAAAAAAAGAAGAAAAAGTCGGAAGTGTAAGGGTGTATAGGCTAGGTAGTGGGAATGAAAGTTTTGATAAAGTATTTCTCCCACTTAGAGCTTTGAGCTTAATTAAAAAACTAAATAAACAAAATAATTATCACTGCTTCTGGGCAATGATGATTACATGGAGTAGCTTAGGGGGGTTCCTATTTAATTTTGGGAGGAGTAATAAAGTCCCTATAGTATTAACCTTACAGGAAGGTGATTCAGAAACTCATTTAAATTTCGGAAGATTGGGATTTATAGGTCTTTCTTGGAAATTTGCACTAAGAAGCACAAAATACTTAACGGGTATAAGTAATTTTCTCATTGATAGAGCAAAAAAAATAGGTTATAAGGGACAAAGCTTCTTAGTTCCAAACGGTGTGGATCTTCAAGTTTTTTCAAAAGATTTTAATGAAGAAACAAAGGAAGAAATGAAAAAAGTTTTAGTAAAAAAGGAGGGAGATATTTTTTTGGTTACTACAGGCAGATTAACTTTTAAGAATGCAACCGATGATATTATTTCTGCACTAGTCAAATTAAGAGAAAATATACATTTGATAGTTTTAGGTAAGGGAGAAGAGGGGGCATTTTTACAAAAACAAGCAGATAGTTTAGGTGTAAGTGAAAGGGTGAAATTTGTTGGATTTGTTGACTATCAAAATATTCCTAAATATTTTTCAGTTTGCGATATTTTTATACGACCTAGTCGATCTGAAGGTTTTGGAAATTCATTTATTGAAGCAATGGCAGCAAAATTGCCAGTTATAGCAACTCCAGTTGGAGGTATTCCAGATTTTTTAAGTGATAAAGAAACGGGAGTGTTTTGTTCACCTGACAATCCACAAAGTATTGTAAGAGCTGTAAATCTTATTTTAGAAGATGAACAAATTAGATCAAAAATAGTAAATAATGCATTTCAGATGGTATCTACTAGATATGGTTGGGATACTGTTGGAATACAGATGAAATCTGTCTTTGACAAGGTGTCTTAAGTAAATACAATAACAGTATATGAATATTCTTATATCCACAGGTATCTACCCTCCCAAAGTGTCAGGACCTGCCCAATATGCCTATAATATGGGTGTTTATTGGTCCAAAATAGGCCATAAAGTAAGGGTAAGCACGTACGGTGTAGAAAACATGTTGCCCACTGGTTTAAGGCATTTTTACTACTTTATGAGGGTTTTACCGAAGGTTCTGGTTTCTGATAAAGTTTTTATTTTGGACACTTTCAGTGTCGGATTTCCAACAGTTGTTGCTTGTAAAATTTTAGGCAAAAAATCTATTATAAGGACTGGTGGGGATTTTTTGTGGGAGGGTTATGTAGAGAGAACCGGTGATGAAGTTTTACTTCGGGAATTCTACAAAACAAAAATAGCTAAATTTAATTTTAAAGAAAGAATTATTTTTTCGCTTACTAAATGGACATTAAGAAATGCTGATTTAATTGCTTTTAGTACAGATTGGCAAAGAGATATTTTTAAAGAACCATATGAATTAGATTTACACAAAACAAAAATAGTAGAAAATCATTATGAAAAAATAGATATAGGGGAAGGAGAATTTCAAAACAGTTTTTTAAAAGTATTCGTTGGAGGAGTTAGGAAATTGAAATGGAAAAATACTGAGTTGCTAAAAAGAGTCTTTCAAAGTAAAAGAATTTCAAACAGCGGTGCAGTTTTGGATATGGAAAACATGGAGAGAGATTCATTTTTAAAAAAAATACTAAATTCATATGCAGTTATTTTGGTTTCTTTGGGGGATATTAGCCCCCATATGATCTTGGATGCAATTAGTCTCAATAAGCCATTTATTTTGACAAAAGAAAACGGATTAATGGATAGAATTGGCAGTGTGGCAATAACTGTAGACCCTAAGAATGAAGAAGAAATTGCTGAAAAAATTTTATGGCTTTTAAATGAAGAAAACTACAATTTGCAAGTTGAAAAAATAAAAAATTTTTCATTTACTAGAACTTGGGAGGACATAGCAAAAGAATATTTAGATATATTTGATAAGATTTAAAAATGAAAATAATTTCTATTAGCACTGATAAGAAAATATTTGAAAATGGAAGTCCGGTTTTGGAGCGTTCATTGGAGTATGCATCAAAAGTACGCGAGCTTCATATTGTGGTTTTCTCCTTGAAGAGTGATTCTTTTGAGGATAAGAAAATTAATAACCTATTTATTTACCCAACAAATTCTCATTCAAAGTTGTTTTATGTTTCGGATGCTTTTAAAAAGGCTAAAGAGATAATAAAGAAAAATGAGTTTTCTATTAACAAAAGTGTTATAACTTGCCAGGATCCATTTGAAACTGGTCTAGTTGGGTTAATGTTAAGGAATATTTTTCATTTTCCACTACAAATACAAGTTCATACAGATTTTTTAAGTCCGTATTTTAAAAATAATTTTCTTAATAGAATAAGAGTATTTATTTCAAAATTTACTATTCCTAAAGCTGATGGTATCCGTGTGGTAAGCTCTGTGATTAAAGATTCTATTTTAGAAAGGTTTAAAAAAATAAAATCAAAAATAGATATTTTACCTATATTTGTTGAGAATAATGTTTTTTACGATGATAAAAAGTCAGATACAAACATAAAAATATTAATTGCTTCTAGATTGGAGCAAGAAAAAAGAATTGATGTAGCTCTGCAAGTCTTTAGTAGGGTTTCAGGTAAATTTAACAACATTGAGCTTTTGATTGCAGGAGACGGAAGTTTGAGGAAGGAATTAGAAAGAAAAAAAATTGATAAAGTCTCTTTTTTGGGATGGAGAGATGATGTTCAGAAGCTTTTTGTTGAATCAAATATTTTTCTTTTAACTTCTGATTTTGAAGGTTATGGTATGACGCTTTTACAGGCTGGTTTATTCGGTTCAGCTATTGTTACTACTAAAGTTGGTTTGGCCAAAACCAGTTTATTTGAAGATGGTATTAATTCCTATGTTTGCGAGGTAGGGGATGTAGATTGTCTTTCAAAAAAACTTGAAGATTTAATAACAAATTCTGAGAAGCGCAAGTCGTTTTCAGTAAATATGCGTGATAGTATTAAATCAATAAGTATCACTAAAGAAGATTATTTAAAGAAATACATTGAACTTCAAGAGTCACTATTAACAAGATAAAATGATCGCGTATTTTACAAAACATTTAATAATAAGATATCTGATTTCTGGTGGAACTTCAGCATCAGTAAATATTGGTCTTTTTTCAGTATTACACTATTATTTTAAAATCCATTATATTCTTTCAAATATTTTTGCCTTTGTAGTGGCATTTTTCGTGAGTCTGGTGTTGCAAAAGTTTTGGACTTTTCAAGATCATTCTACTGAGAACATTCATATGCAAGGTTTGTTTTATTTATTTAGTTCACTATTTGGCCTAGGATTAAACACAAGTATTTTATATGTTTCAGTAGATGTGATAGGCGTAAAACCAATTGTCGGAGTAATTATAGCTGGAGTATTAACTGCGATGTGTACATTCCAAATTAATAAAAAATATATTTTTAAAAGTAGAGAAGGGGTAAAAATATGAAGTTATTAATATACACTCAGAAAATAGATAAAGATGATACAGTGCTCGGTTTTTTTCATGACTGGGTTTTAAAATTATCAGTATTTTTTGAGAATATAACTGTGGTATGTCTGGAAAAAGGAAACTTTGAATTTCCAGAAAAAGTAAAAGTTGTGTCATTGGGTAAAGAAAGAGGTGGTACTAGGTTAAAATATATAATCAATTTTTATAAGCTTTTGATAGGTTTACAAGGTACTTATGATTCTGTATTTATACATATGAACCAGGAGTATGTCTTACTAGGGGGTCTGTATTGGAAGCTCAAAGGAATACCTGTGTATCTATGGAGAAATCATAAAATGGGTAGTTTTTTGACACATATTGCTATCTTTCTATCAAATAAAGTTTTTTATACATCAATAAAATCATTTACAGCAAGTTTTCGTAATTCCGTGCACATGCCAGTAGGGGTGAATAATGAGTTATTTAAAGAAAATTTAAGTGTGATTCGAAAAAAATATTCAATTTGTATGGTCGGAAGAGTTTCTCCAGTTAAGCACATTGATACTGCATTGGAATCCATAAATAATTTGGTGAAAGATGGGGTACAGGTTTCATTTTCAATAATAGGAGATACTCCAAAAAGAGATTGGGAGTATTTAAATAAATTAAAATCATATGTTGAAGAAAATAATTTAACGAAAATAGTTACTTTTAAAAATGGGGTTCCTTCTAAGCTTTTGTCAGAGATATACGGAAGTTTCGAGATTTGTTTAAATCTTACTGATGAAGGTTCATTTGATAAAACAATAGTAGAGTCAACTATGTGTGGGACCATACCACTAGTTTCAAGTAAGTCATTTTCTGGTATATTACCTGAAGCTTGTATTACGGATACTAATCCTAAGAACATAGCCCAATCAATTAAAGATCTTTTAGAACCTGAAACACAAATACATATAAAGAAAGATTTGGAAAAATTTGCAAATTCACAATCACTTGAAGAACTAGTATCAAAACTAAAAAGAGAAATAAAATAAAATTATGTATAAAAATAAAAAAGTAAGTGTGGTTTTTGGTACATACAATGAAGCAGATTCTATTAGAGCAGAAATAGATGCATATTTTGCAACTGGTTTTGTAGATGAAGTTATAGCAGTAGATAATAATGCTAAAGGTAATACAAAAGAGGAGATAGCTAAAACTAAAGCTATTCGTGTTGTAGAAAACAAACAAGGTTATGGATATGCATATATGAGGGCGTTGAGTGAAGCAACGGGTGATTTGATATTTATGACTGAGGTTGATGGTACATTTAAACCGAGTGATTTGCATAAATTTTTACTTTACAGTGATGATTTTCCGGTAGTTTTTGGAACAAGAACGTCTCGTGCGGCAATATGGTCTGGAGCATTTATGCCTTTTCCTGTTCGTTTTGCAAATTGGTTGTGGGCTAAAATAATTGAGGTTTTGTACAATGGCCCCGTGTTAACTGATGTTGGTTGTACTTGTAAGTTATTAAACAGAGAGTCTCTTGAGAAAATTAAAAAGTATTTTCCAGATTCACCGGGTGATGGGACTTTTTCACCAGAAATTATGATATGGTTGGTAAGACTGGAAAAGAAAATAATCGAAATTCCAGTAATATACAAAGAAAGAGTTGGGGTTTCAGGATATACTGGAAGTACAGTTAGGGCTGCTATACTAGGTTTTAAAATGCTTCCACTAATGTTTAAATATTTATTTAAGAAAAAATAATATGACGGACAAATATTACAAATCTAGATATGTATGGAATGAAGACAGAACAGTTGTCTGGAAGGAGATAGTTCGTTATTTAGAGAAATACATCCCAAAGGATGGAACTATTTTGGATATTGGTGCGGGTTATTGTGATTTTATAAATAATGTAGATTCCAAAAATAGAATTGCATTGGACTATTCACCTGATTTAAATAAATATGCAAAAGAAGAAATTATACAGATAAATTCTAGTGTAACTGATATGAGCAAGGTTGTAAGCAATACAGTAGATGTTGTATTTGCAAGTAACTTGTTTGAACATCTAACAGATGCAGAACTTGAGACAACCATGGGAGAGGTTAAGAGAGTTTTGAAAAAAGATGGAAGACTAATACTCATGCAGCCAAACTATAGATTGGCATACAAAACATATTTCGATGATCACACTCATAAAAAAGTTTTTTCTGATACTTCACTTGAAACTTTTCTATTGAGTCATGATATGGAAATAGAATTAAAAAAAGCAAAGTTTCTACCTTTTTCACTAAAATCTAGACCAAGCATTATTCCAGTTTTTCCAATGTTAATTAGAGCCTATATTAATTCTCCCTGGAAACCATTTGCCGGACAAATGCTATTTGTTTCTAAGAAAATATAATGCAGTCTATAAAAAACTATTTCGTAAAGAATGAATTGGTGACTATGGGGTTATTGGTTCTGCTATTTTTGTTAATTCGTTTGCCTGGAACTTCGCTTCCACTTCATCAAGATGAATACAAGTGGCCACTTATTGTAAATCCCAATCTTGAAAGTAAGTCTGAAATACCTCATCCACCATTGTCTCAATTTATATATAGGATTGGTGGAGAGATTGTAGGTTTTAATACAAATTTTAGGTTCATTCCATTATTTTTTGGAGCAATTAATTTAGTACTTTTATACTATTTGATGAAAATTGTCTTTGGAAAAAGAGAGGCATTTATTGCATCAATTATTTGGATATTTTCTTATTTCTCAGTTCTAGCATCTTTAATGGTAGATACTGATGGACAAATAATGCCTTTCTTTTTCTTACTCTCTCTTATTGGGTACTATAAACTACAGAACTCAATAGGAAACAAAAAGTATATATGGGGGAGCCTGTTGTTAGGTGCAATGGTTTTAGGTTTTTTTATTAAAGTGAGTTTCTTCTTGGCCATTGGTGCAATCATAGCGGACTATTTATGGTCTAAAAAACATTTACTATCTAAGCAACAGGTGATTAAATATCTATCAGTTTTATTTGGCGGTTTGTTATTACTGGGCATGCTTTTGTTTTTAGCTCAGTATGTTTTTCCTTTTTTCAGTCTTTCAAAATCATTTGAATATTGGAAGCATTTTGCAGTCGGAGATAGGGGATGGTTTCAAACTCTCATTCAATGTATAAAGGCTGTACTTTATTCATCGCCATTTCTAATACTCATTCCATTTTTGGCAAGTAAAAATACAATCTCTAAGACTAGAGTATTTATTTTCTTTCTAGCATTTTCATTTATTTTCTATGTGGTTCTGTTTGATTTCTCAATAGGAGCTTTGGACAGGTATCTACAATTACTAATACTCCCACTAACTGTAATTACCACTGCTGTTATTTCTAGTACATTAAAATCAGATGATAGGAGATTCCTTGAGTTTTTGTATCTAGGAATTGTGGTTTCTCTGGTTCTGGTTTTACTTCAATCATTAACCCATTATGTCCCATCCTTACATCCCAAATCTGATTGGATAGGTAGGGCGATTAACTTACGGTGGAATTTTCTATACCCATTTTCAGGTGGCTCGGGACCGCTTGGTTTCTATGTTTCATTTTTATTCATGGCACTTGCGTGGCTAATTTCATTTGCAGGAGTTGTATTGGCTATATTTAAAATAAACAATAAAAAATTAATTATTGTTTTTCTGATACCTTTGGGTTTTGCATATAATGCAGTGTTTGTTTCAGAATACTTATTTGGCTTTTGGAATGGAAGTGCACCAAGATTACTTGCACCTGTTGTTGAATATATAAAAAATAATCCAGATGTAAAAATGGTAACGGTCTATAACGATAATGGGGGAAATGAAATACAAGAAATAGGCAAGTATAGAAAAAGATTATATACAGATCCAAAATTTGATGTTAATGAAAAAGTTGCGACTCTAAATCAATACAAAGAGCATTATCTTGAAATAAATGTTCCTCGTATTGATCCAAACAGTGTGTACAGGAAATATTTAGATTCATGCAAGATTATTTATAGCAATACAGATAAAAGTATATCTGCAATAGTTTATGACTGCACCAAAGCACCAGATATTAAGATTTAGTTTTTCTTAAAGATAAATTCCACTTGTTCGAAACCACCTACATAGTAACACCAGAATCTTGAACATAATGTTGGACTGATATTTGCAACAAAACTTACTAAACTATTTATTATTTTTAATATAGACAATTGCCATTTTGCAACATAAGGTTCCTTTAAATCAAAACGAATCATCCAAGAGAGTTTTACTGATACAGGTACAAGTTCAACTCCTATGTAACCACCAGGGAATTTAGGATTCATGTATTCAGGAAATGTTACATCAAAACTTCTTTGGTGTTCTGGGTGGGTAAATCCTCTAGAAAAATGAGGCACACGAATTTCTACAATACCTTCTTTTGCAAGTAGTCTGTGTATCTGTTTCATTGTTCCAAAAACATCACTCAGGTGTTCTAAGACATGATCTAATACAATGTGTTCAAAATGCCCTGAGGGTAGAACCTCTAAAGCTTTAGGATTATTAAGATCTAATATTAAATCAGGATTTTCAAGTGGGTTAAAATCAACATTGAGGTATCCTTTTTTAGGGAAGTGTCCGCTTCCAAGATTAAGTTTTTTTGGATATTTATTTTCTTGCATTTAATTTTTTAATCTGATTGATTCTGCTAAAAAGCCAAGAGACATAATAAAAGGTGCTGTTCCAAGTAGTACTGCACCAAACATTACGAGTCCATACACGCTAAAACTCTCACCCACCAATAATATTATTATACCAGTAAATATATTAAATATTGCTAACAATAAGTATAGTTTTAAGGGGTTATAATAGGATATTACAGATACAAGTATTTGTGCAGTTCTAAGACTATCTTGAAAGTGTCGTACTTTTGATTTTCCAACTCTTTTTGCATATGGGATTGGTTTATATCCAACAAAATATCCATTTAAGAAAAAAATAAGTGTAATTGAGGTAGTGAACGAAAAACCTAAGCAGGTTCTTTTGTAGTGCGGGAGAAGCTTGTCCTTCTTCATTACTCTCAGTCCAGAGTTTATATCCGGTATTCTTCTTCCTGCCACAAATTCTGATAGCCATTTAAATGCAAGTCTTGCAGGGTATTTCCATAAGCCTTTTTTATATTCACTACCTGTCCTTGCACCAACAGCCATGTCAAAACCATCCTCTGTAACCATTTTTAATAAATTAGGAAGCTCTGAAATTGGATATGTGCCATCTGCATCAGTTATGGCAATTAGGGGCATTTTTGAGGCCTCTATACCATCCTGAATGGACAATCCGTAACCCCCATTTATTGGGTGGTTTATTACAGTAGCTCCAGTTTCCAATGCAATTTTACCTGTATTGTCGCGACTTCCATCATTAACAACAATAACTTCAATATCCCAATTATTTTCTAAACCCAAACTAAACAAACTTTTAACAGTTGTGGCAATAGAATTTTCTTCATTATATGCTGGTATCACTACGGATATTTCTGTTTTTTTCATACAACGGGTATATAAGTGTCATAAAAATAGCAGAAAGAAGGAATGGTTGCAATGGAGCTCCATATCTAGCTATATTATCTGCCACTGAATGTATAAGTAGAATTGATATAAGAAAAATTCCTGGAATAAATTTATAATTATATTTTTTAAATCCGATATATGTACTTACAACAATCGCAATAATCCAAAGTAGTTGTAGAAAATGGACCACAGCAAGTCCTGTTAGTTGTAAACCATTTATCTTTTTTTCTTTTGCTAGTTCACCATAAGTTCCTTCAAAAGGGGAACCATATGCACTAGGAATGGGATTTTGCAATTGTAGTAGTCTGAGTGTGTCTATTCCTGACCATACAATAAACTTTGAAAAATTATTTAAATCTTTAAATATTATTTTTTTTGCTGCTTCTTTTCTTTTTTTATCAATTTCTGCTTTACCTTCACCCCACATATCATTTATGGTTTTTTCATCTCTCCACCAATCTCCCCACTGATCAAGCCAAATTGATTGATTGCTTGGATATATTTTATATAAGATTCCACGACCCAAAATCGTAGACAAATAACTATCACCTATGCTTCTCCATGTTTTATCTGCCTTCCATGCTCTGGCATAGAAACCAGCACCAGATCTTCCTGCAAAACCAATTTCATTAAAGATTGAATAGTTTCTATAAAGCCAGGTACCAGTAACTATTGAAAGAATAGAAACACTAATTAGAATATTTTTAATTATTATATTTTTACTAATATTCTTTTTGTATGAAGAAATCGTCATAACAATCAAGAAAGAAACCGGTATTAGTATATATGGGTATCTTGTTAAAACTATAAAACCAGAAATAACTGAAAGATAAACCCAATTTTTTGTTACAGGATTTTCAATGGATGTGATTAAAATATATCCGAAAAGTGCTAGTAAAAAAGTAACAAAAGTTTCAGATATGTGTGCTGATGGATAGAATGCTAGCGCATAAGAAAGAGAAGCTCCCCATAATCCCCAAATACCGATTCTTGAATCAATTTTTTGTGAGATTAATCCAATTAAGTATATAGATAAACAGAAAAGTATAAGTTGAAAAAAAAGAATAAAATTAGAATTACTGCTGACTATTTTTGCTGCCGCTCTAAAAAGTGGGTAACCAGGTTCTCTTTCCATGCTAGGTTTTCCATCTAGAGAGTATTCACCTTGTAGTATTGAGTTTGCTAAACCGTCATATTCAGCCGCATCACTTTTAATTTTACCCGGAACTACAATAATATAAAAAAGAGAGATTAGAAATGAAATAACTATTGGTATTAATACCCACTTATTTTTAATAGACATTTTATTTTTCTATCCATTTAATATACCACAATTGAAACATAAGAAATGCCCACAGTTCTTTTCTGCGGTCTGTTCCTTTTCTATGATCTTCAATCATATTTAATACAAAATCTCTGTTAAATATATTTTGTTTGATTAAGAAAGATTCATCAGATACATCTAAAAGTTTTTGTGACAGATTATCATTTAGCCATTTTGCAACCGGAACACCAAAGCCGTGTTTGGGTGTATTAATAATTTCATCTGGAACTTTGTTTTTTAGAATTTTTTTAAATAATCCTTTATTTCTGTATTTTCCTAATTTATATTTAAGAGGAAGACTCAATAAAAGTGAGACTACATTACTATCTAGGAGGGGGGCTCTTCCTTCAAGTCCATACCACATAGTTGCTCTGTCTACTTTTACCATAACATCATCCATTAAAAATGTTCTAAGGTAGCTGAAACTCCATGAAGCCCACGAACCTTTTTTGTCATATTCATCAGCATATTTTTTCATTATTTCAACAGGGGATTTTTTATTTATATCTTTCAGTAATTCTTTTTTTAACAATTTTTCAATCTCTTCATCTTTATAAGCTCCTCGCCATGCAATGTCTCTTTCTAGTCGATTTTTAATTTTTAACCCCCTGCTTAATCTTTGGGCTATAAAACCGAAACTGAAATAACCATTACTCGAAGGAATAAATGAGAGTAATCTTGAAAAAACATTTAGAATTTTTTCATTTACAAATTTTATTTTTTCTAGAAATAAGTGAGCCTGTATATGCTGATATCCCAAAAGTAGTTCATCTCCACCGTCACCAGATAAACAAACTGTCACATTTTGTTTTGTGAATTTTGAAATCAAAAGTTGAGGAAGTATTGAGGGGTCGGCTAGAGGTTCATCAAGTAAATTAGTTGCCTCATCTAACATTTCTAGTGCCTTTTTCTCTGAGAGTGTTTCGATATTATGTTTTAAGTTGAATGAATGGGCTATTTTTTTAGCATTATTTGTCTCGTCATATGAAGAATCTTCAAAAGCTAAAGTAAACGCCTCCAACCCCTTTTTTTGTCTACTTGCACTCTCAGCAATAACTGTTGAGTCCAGACCACCAGATAAAAATAGTCCTAACGGAACGTCACTAATAAGTCTTTTTCTGACTGCATTATCTATTTCACTCTTCACTTTTTCTAGAACTTCTTCTTCAGCTAAGTTTTCTAGATTAATTTTTTCCGGTGACCAAAATTGGTTTTTTTTAGTTATTTTATTCTTATATGTTAAATATGTTGCTGGTTCTAGCTTCCAAACATTTTTAAAAATAGTTCTAGGTGTGGGGATATAGTCAAGTTTGAAATACTGATAAATTGATTCATTGTCTAATTCTTTTTTTATAACATTAGCATTTATAAAAGATTTAAGTTCGGAAGAAAACCAGAGTGTATTATTTTGTATCGTCCAATAAAGAGGTTTTTTACCAAGTCTATCTCTAGCAAGAAGTAATTTTGATTGCTTGTAGTCCCATATTGCTATGGCAAACATCCCATCTATTTTTTTAAAAACTTCTTCACCCCATTGTTCATAACCATGAATAATTACTTCCGTATCACTTTTTGTTCTAAATTTATGACCTAAAGTAATTAACTCATTTTTTACTGTATTAAAATCATAAATCTCACCATTTAGTATTACCCAAATAGTTTCGTCTTCATTAGACATGGGCTGATGTCCAGATGAAAGATCAATAATTGATAGTCTTCTGAAGCCAAAACCGATGCCAGTAGATTCATAGAAACCCACATCATCTGGACCACGTCTATAAATAGCTTCAGTCATTTTGACTAGTTTTTCTGTCTCTTTATTTTCCCCACAATATCCTGAGATGCCACACATATATTTAAGAGTTTATCATAAGAGTAATATAAAAAAATGAGACACCCCTTTGTTTTGGGGTGCCTCAGGAAGTTCTTAGCTTCTATGGTTTCTCCAGGTCATGTAGTCTCGGAATTCTTGGATGGAAGCGAGGTCTCCCTTTTCCATGTACTTGGGAACCTTTACTTTCCAGTCTGTTTCGGCTTCTTTCATTCCAGTGCTCTGTGCCACCTGCTGGGATCCGAGCATTTCGGCATTCCAATCGAAAGGGATGGAAGGGAAGTAAAGCCGAGTTTTCCAGTTCATCTCAGCCATCTTTTTCAAGCAGCCGAGAATCTGTCTGGGTCTGTGGTAATCCACAGAAACAAAGACAACATCTTCCCAACCTCCTTCTTTTGCTGTTTCGAGAAGGGCATCGGTTTCTTCCCGGGAGTGACGTTGAGGACCTTGAATGGCCCAAATCGCACTGTCCGGAATACCGCGATGCTGAAGTTCAGTTTTGTACCAGTTGAAACCTGGCCAGGCTCCACCCGGGGTGGGGTTTGCGATTCCACTTCCATCGCTTCCACTTGTGGCCAAAATCTGAACTCTGCCTGAATGGTACAGGCCTGACATGTAGCTGAAGAGATTTCCAGCCTTCACCATTCCCTGAGATAGCCCTGACATGTAAGCAATCCTTCCAGGGTGGTTCTTGTCATTCTCGAGGGCTTCCAGAACTTCGATGACTTCTGTTGGAGACCCGATTTCTTTTGCCAGTTCCAATGCAGTTTTGTGCATAATGCACCTCCGGTCCAAAAATAACACTTAAATTATAACTAGTCAATTATTTAAAATTAACTATAGATGGTAGTATATTTGGACATAAATACATGAATCAGAATAAAAAAATAAAAGTTTTATCAATTTATAGAGGTAATATTGATGATAATAGAGGCACCCCGATAAAAGTCAGAAGTTTGTCGCAAGAGTTTTCTAAAATGAGTGATATGGACTTTACTATATGTGCTTGGGACAATGAAGGTAAATTAGAATTTCCAAATTATTTTAAGCTTACTAATAATCACTTAGAAGATATAAAAAAAATTTACAGATTTATTAAGGATAATAATATTGATATTGTAATGGGTCACACAATGGCAACATACTATTATTTATGGCCATTAAAGTATTTAACAAATGCGAAAATTGTATTAGAGATGCAGGGGTACATTGAAGAAGAGGCAAAGTTTTATGGAGATATTTCTAAAATAAATTATCTATGGTCAAAGTTCATTTACTCACTTTTCTATAAAGTCTGTGATTTTATAACTACATGCAGTGACACATCAACAGAAATAATTAAAAAATATAATAAGAAATCCAAAACTATTTGGGGTGGTGTAGATATTTCTATATTTAATCCTAATATTCCAGAAGGGAATTTTTTTGAAAAGAAAGAAGGGGAAATAATAATTGGCTATACAGGAAATGCAAGAATATGGCAGGGATTACCATTTCTAGTAGAATCATTTCAAGAATTAAAGAAAGATTATCCTGAATTTAAATTAGTTTTACTTTGTAGTGAAAACAAAAAAATTGATGCCGAGGGAGTTATATATATAGATAAGGTTCCGCATGATAAAGTAGCATCGTTCTCAACAGCATGTGATATTTTAGTAATTCCTAGGATGCATAATGAGGTAAACAGAATATCTTTTCCTTCTAAGATGATAGAATATATGGCAGCAGGGAAAGCGACGGTTGCAAGTAGAACTAGTGATGCACACAGAGTCATTACATCAGGTAAGGATGGGATGATTTTTGAGCCTGGAGATAAAGAAGAATTTAAAAAAATATTAGTTTCTTTGCGAGACAAGAGTTTGAGAGATAGGTTGGGAATGGAAGCTTGGAATACAGTTAAAAGTAAGTATACTTGGAAATATCAAGCAGATAGATTTTTAGAAGTTTTTAAAAGTTTAATATAAAACAAAATGGCAAAAGAAGAATGGAAAAAAAATACAGTGGTTTCAATTTTCTCTGAAAAGGGATTATGGCCATGGAAAGAAGGTGACATAATTACAATACTTGATGTCGCTTGCGGACTTTCATTTAAATCAAAGTATATTCCGGCTCAGGTGAGAGTGGGTGTAGATATATATGAGGAGTATTTTAAACACATCGAATCAGATGTGCCTTATGCTGTAGTCAAATATGATGTTCGTAAGCTTCGAGAAATATTTATGCCAAAGAGTTTTGATTTGGTAATTGCTCTTGATGTTATTGAACATCTAGAAAAGGAAGATGCTTTGAGTATGATCAAGCAATGTGAGGAAATTGCAAAGCTCGGGGTGGTACTAGAGACTCCAAAGGGATACATTCCTCAAAATCTAGATATTCAAGGCCATGGAGGTCATGAGTGGCAAACACATAGATGCGGTTGGGAACCGGAAGAACTAGAAAAACTCGGATACAAACTAGTTATAAGAGATTATACAATGCAAAGTGTTAGGAGACATACTGATGTTGATGTAGATCCAAATGTTCAAGTTATGGATGCAATCAAGGTATTGGATAAATAGACAAATCCTACTTTTTTGGTAGTCTAAGTTTATGAAAACTAATAAAGACTTTAAGAAGTTGAAGGTTGTAACAGTGGTAGGAACTAGACCGGAGATTATTAGATTGGCACAAGTTATAAAAGAGCTAGATAAACACACAGATCATATTTTGGTTCACACAGGACAAAATTATGACTATGAGTTATCCCAAATATTTTTCGACGATTTAGGTCTTAAAAAACCAGATTATTTTCTAAATGCCGTTGGTAAAACTACAGCAGAGACAGTCGGAAATGTTATTGCAAAAACAGATGAACTTTTAACACAAGTTAAACCTGATGCTTTCTTAGTTTTGGGAGATACAAATAGTTGTCTTGCGGCTTACTCAGCCAAAAGGCAGAAAATTCCAATTTTTCATATGGAAGCTGGAAACAGAAGTTTTGATTTTAGAGTGCCTGAAGAAGTAAACAGAAGAATAATTGATCACTTAAGTGATATAAATATGCCTTACAGTGAACTTGCACGAGGTCACTTACTTAGAGAAGGTTTGGCACCAGACAGAGTAATAAAAACAGGATCACCTATGCTTGAAGTTTTGACTACTCACAAAGCTAAAATATTAAAATCCAATGTCGTAAAAAAACTAAAACTAAAAAAAGGTGGATATTTTGTTCTTTCTGCGCATAGAGAAGAAAATGTTGATTCTCCAAAAAATTTAAATAAATTGGTAAAAATGTTAGAAGATGTTTGCGCAAGATATAAAATGCCAATTATTTTTTCATGTCATCCTAGAACACAAAAAAGGATTACAGATTCAAAAATATCTCTTCCAAAAGAAGTGAAAATTATGAAGCCAATGGGCTTGTTCGATTATGTAAACCTACAGATGAATGCATACTGCACACTATCAGACTCAGGAACAATCAGTGAAGAATCAAGTATCATGGGATTCGCAGTTGTGAATTTACGTGAAGCTCATGAAAGACCAGAAGCAATGGATAATGCTGCGGTTATAATGTGTGGACTAGATAGTGATAGGGTGATTCAAGCTATAGAAACTACAAAAGCTCATCAAAATAGTGGTTATAGACCAAAACTTGCAGAAGATTATTCATATCCAGATGTATCAAAAAAGGTAGTAAGAATAATTACTAGTTATGTAGATTATGTAAAGAGAACTGTTTGGGAAAAGTTAGACTAGTTTTTGTTATAATTATATAGATGGTCAAAATTGCAATAACAGGAGGAGAAGGCTTTCTTGGTACTCATATGAGGTATTTTCTTTATGAAAGAAAAGATCAATTTGAAGTAGTGCTAATAGATAAAGGTGATTTTGATACTGAAACGGGCTTAATAAATAAATTAGAAGGTGTGAATACCGTTTTACATTTTGCTGGGTTAAATAGAGGTGAAGAGGATGAAATATATAAAACTAATGTTGGTTTAACACAAAAAATACTAGATGCATGTGGTGCTCTGAAAGATAAACCTAAGGTTATTTTTATCTCTTCTACACACAACACAAGAGACACAGCATACGGTAGATCTAAAAAGGATTCAGAGAAAATGATATCTGAATGGGGAATAAAAAATAATACCCTTTCAACTTCTGTTGTTTCTACAAATATATTTGGTGAGTTTGGTAAACCAAACTATAATTCATTTGTTTCTACTTTTTGCCATAATATTGTTTCCGGTCTAGAGTTAGAGGTAAATAAAGAAGCTGTAGTAAGTTTGGTGTATGTTCGTGATGTATGTCAGTTTTTTTATGATTTAATAAGTAAGGGAAATTGGGAAAGTACATACAATATATCTGGAGAATCAATAAAAATAGCTGATGTTTACAATAAACTATTATCATTTAAGGCTGAGTATTTGTCTGGAATGATTCCAAAAATAGATAATAAATTTGATTTAAATTTATTTAATACATTCAGATCATATCTTTACCCAAAATATTTTCCGATTTCTTTGGATTTAAAAACAGATAACAGAGGGTCTTTTGTTGAGGTTATAAAAGAGAAATCTGGAGGACAATCATCTTTTTCCACTACTCATCCTGGAATAACTAGGGGTAATCATTATCACACTAGAAAAATTGAGAGATTTTGTGTCTTATCGGGGGAGGCAAGTATAAAGTTAAGAAAGATATTTACAAATGAAATTATTGAATACATAGTTTCGGGCGATAAGCCTGTTTATGTCGATATGCCGACTTTTTATACGCATTCAATAGAAAATATAGGAAATACAGAGCTACTCACGATGTTTTGGATAAATGAGTTTTATGATCCAAATGATCCAGACACATTTATGGAAAATGTAATCATTTAAGTTATGAAAAAGTATTTTCTATTTTACGCAGGATATAACAATAAGACAGAACAAGAGCAAATAGGCGTTGCTACTTCAAGTGACTTTAATATTTGGAAGTGGGAGGGAGGTGATCCTAAAATACCATTAAAAAGTCAGGGGTTTGCTGATGAAACTCAAACAAGTAATCCTTGTGTATTGAAACATGATGGTATTTATAAAATGTGGTACCAAGGAAAATCAAAAGAAGGTCAACTTAGTGTGTGTTATGCAGAGTCAAAAGATGGTTTGGATTGGAAGGTGCATGATAAACCGGTGATTTCTCAAAGGATTTCAGAAAAGCCAGAGTTTAGAGAGGGAATTCAGCATCCACATGTAATTTTTGATACAAACAAAAACAGATTTATTATGTGGTGTGTTGTATATAAAAAAAATAAAACTACCATAGGATATTGTGAGTCAGTAAATGGATTGGTTTGGACAGATATAATTTCTACAAATCTTGAAAGTGTAGATTCAAATCATAAATATTTTTATCCATTTGTTTTGTTTGAAGATAATTCATATCGTTTATGGATTACAGAAAGAGTTGGAAGTAACTGGATGATATCAACTGCAAATTCTAAAGACGGAATAGATTGGATTAAGCACAAACATAATCCAATCATTTCAGTCTATAAGAATAAATATATAGCACTATTTTTTGAAATAATAGCAAAGTTAACTAAGTACTCTTTTGATGTTTCAATTTATGGATTGGGGAGTTGCTATATTTGGAAAGAAGAGGGTAAGTACAAACTAATAGGTCATGCTGTTGGTCCGAGAGGTAAGTTGTTCATACCTTTGTATGAATCAGCGAATGGTTTAGTTTGGAATAAGGTTAGAAATAATATTCTACCCAAACCTACCACTTCTTGGAATGAATTTTTTCAAGCTGATCCGTACTTATATGTTGAAGAATAATAAAAACCAGTCTATTTTGTGGGATGCTAAATATGAAAAAGCAGGTAACTATAATAGCCCGAATGATTTTTTTAAGTTTGCAGAAATTAATCCTACAATCGTTGCAATAAAACCTTATATAAAAGAAGGTATGAGCATTTTAGAGGTTGGAAGTGGAACTGGTGAGCTAATTTCTTATTTACAGTATACTCACCCTAAAGTGAAAACTTATGGTTTGGATTTTTCATCAGTTTCGATTTCTAATTCTAAAATAAATTCACAAAAATTTAATATTCCCGTTTCATTCACTGAGAGGGATATAAACAATATGCAATTTGAAAATGAGTACTTTGATATTGTGTTTGGTGATCAGGTTCTGGCGCACCTTGATAATCTAGATTTGGCACTGAAAGAAATATACAGAGTAACAAAAAAGGGGGGTATTGTTGCTTTTACTTCGGCAAATAAATTAAGACCAGACGGGTGGTATTTATATAAGAAACTTTCAAAAACTCATGAAGGTTATAAACAAGAAAGTTTTTTTCCTTGGGAGTTAAGAAGGATTTTGAGTAATGCTGGATTTATTAATAAAAATTATTACGGAGAAGTTTTATTTTTAACTAGAAATTTAAAGTTGATTAAGAATTTATTTAGAAAAGGTAACGAGAACAGCTTTGATAAATCACCAGGTGGATCAGCTGATTTAACTAGAAAAGTGAAAGGTAAATCATTTTTTAAAAAAACATATCATTATTTAGAAAACATAACCCCAGCTTTTTTCAAGGTAACAATTGGAGTATTGGCAAGAAAATAAAATAGGGCCGCATCTCTCGATGCGACCCCTTTATTGCTGGTGAATGTTCTTGTTACCTATGAAATCTACTTATTTATAGTACTTTGTCAATAGTCAATCATTCAATTGACTTTGGTCTACTCCTGATGTAGAAATAGGTCAATTATGGCAAGACTTTTAATAACAGGAGGAACAGGATCTTTCGGAAAAACAGCTGTTAAGCGTTTTTTAGACGACAAAATGTTCTCAGAAATCATCATTTTTAGTCGTGATGAGTCAAAGCAACATGATATGAGATATGAGTTTAATCACCCTAAACTTACATTTATTGTTGGAGATATTAGAGATAAGGAATCAGTGTTAAAGGCAACTAAAGGAGTAGACTACATATTTCATGCCGCTGCTCTAAAACAAGTTCCAACAGGAGAGTATCATCCGATGGAGATGATAAGAACGAATATACTCGGAACAGAAAATGTCTTGTCTTCTGCTGAAGAAAATGGTGTTAGAAAGGTTGTCTTGCTATCAACAGATAAGGCAGTGTACCCAATCAATGCAATGGGTATGTCTAAAGCAATTGCAGAGAAACTAGTATTTGGTAAAGCAAGGGATTCTAAAGGAACTGTTTTTTGTGCAGTAAGGTATGGAAACGTAATGGCATCTCGTGGCTCTGTTATACCTCTTTTTGTTGAATATATAAAAAGAAATAAACCACTTACTGTTACAGATCCAAATATGACAAGATTCCTTCTTTCACTAGAGGATGCTATCGATCTTGTATTATTAGCCATTCAAAAAGGTGAACAGGGAGATTTGTTTATTAAAAAAGCACCAGCTTCAACTATTGCAGATCTTACACAAGCTTTAATAAACATATTTAAATCAAAATCAAAGATAAATGTGGTCGGAGTTCGGGCTGGTGAAAAAGTACATGAAGCTCTTGCAACACAAATGGAAATAAATCGTTCTGAAGATTTGGGCGGATACTATAGAATTAAATCTGAGACTTCATTGGATTACGGAGATTTTTTCTTTAAAGGAAATAAGATCCAAATTGAAGGGGATTACACATCCGAAAACACTAAAAGACTTACAGTAAAAGAAGTAGAAAAAACCTTACTTTCTTTGGATTATATTAAAAAGGAACTTTCTCAGATAAAGAAAAGTATAAAGAAATAAGATAATATAATGGTATGCATATTAAGTACATTACAAATGTCCGCATACCAACTACTAGGGCACAAGGTTATGCCATAATGAAAATGTGTGAGGAGTTTTCTCTGGCAGGGGTAGATATTGAACTAATAGTTCCAAACAGAAGAAGTAATGAAGTAACTTCAGATCCATTTGAGTACTACAGCATAAAGAATAAATTTCCAATAAAAAAATTATGGAGTTTTGATCTGCTCGGTCCATTTGAAGCTTTTGGAAAATTATTTTATTGGATAGACATGCTATCTTTTTTGTTTTCAGTAAAAATACATACAAAGAGCTTCAACGGAATTTTTTATACTAGAGATTATCTAGTTCCCTTTTTTCTACCCCAAGAAAGCCTCATTTGTTTAGAAGTGCATGATTTGCCCTCATCAAAAAAAATATTTAAAAGAGTAATAAATAGAGTGAAATTGTTTGTGGTTTTGAATAACAACCTTAGAGATGAGTTAGTGGGTTTAGGAGTAAGGCAAGAGAATATTTTGGTGTCTCCAAGTGGTATTGATTTATCATTTTTTGATATCGATGTTACAAAAGAGGAAGCCAGAGAAAAATTATCACTTCCACTTGATAAAAAGATCGTTACTTACACAGGTCATTTTTACAAATGGAAAGGTGTTTACACTTTAGCTGAAGTTGCAAAAATAATGCCAGAAACTGTTTTTGTTTTTATTGGGGGAGTAGAGCCAGACATAACAAGTTTTAAGAATGAATTCGCAAGTCTAAATAATATTATTATTACACCATTTAAAAAAAGGGATACTATTCCACTTTATTTAAAAGCCTCAAATGTTCTGGTTCTCCCAAATTCAGGAGTAGAGAAAATTTCAAATAGTTATACCTCTCCACTGAAAATGTTTGAATATATGGCATCCAGGGTTCCAATAGTAGCATCGGACTTGAGCTCAATTAGAGAAGTATTGAATGAATCAAATTCACTTTTGTCAGTTCCAGACAGTGTTTCATCATTTGAATTATCAATTAAGAAACTATTAAATAATATAGATTTATCTAATAAATTGTCAGATAAAGCTTTTTTTGATGTATCGGGTTATACTTGGGAGATAAGAGCAAAAAAAATATTAAGTAAAATAAATGAAAACACACTTTGAGCATCTTTTGGATGTAATTCCTGATTTGAAAGTTAGAAGGATATTAGATTTGGGTTCTGGTAAGGGATCATTTTTGATTCAATGTGCTCAGAATGGTGTATTTGCTAAGGGTATTGAACTTAACAAAGGATATATAGAAACAAGTATAAAAAGAGCAAGTGATGCCGGGGTTGTAATAGATGTGGTTCAGGGAGTAGGAGAGTCTTTGCCATTTAATGACAGTGAGTTTAATTTTGTAAACTTGTGTGAAGTAATAGAGCATGTTGAAAATCCAAATAAAGTTTTAAAAGAAGTGCATAGAGTTTTAGAAAAAGAAGGTCTAGTTTACATAAGTGTACCTAATAGATTTGGTATTAAGGACCAACATTTTAATCTCTATTTTGTTAACTGGTTACCTCGTGTGTGGTCCGATTTATTTATTGGTATTTTTTCTAGACACAAAGACTATACTGGTGAAGCTGGTCATCAAAGATTGTCACAAATGCATTACAATACCTTTAAGGGAGCCTCAAAAATTTTTATAGAAACTGGATTTAAGGTTGAAGATATAAGGTTAATTAAAATTAAAAAATATAAAGGTTTGAAATATCACATTGCTTATATTACTTATTTGTTACTAAAACCGTGGTACTTTGATTCTTTTCATTTTTTATTGAAAAAGTAGTTTATGTATAATGATAATGAATTGTTAAATAAAGAGGCCCGTAGAATAATTTCTTTATTAAAAAAAGATTTTTTGTTGCCGAATGGTGCATTATGCTTAGAAAAATATGGTAAGGAATTTTTTAAGCATCACATATTTCCTGACTTGGGAGATTTTCTACCATTCTTTCTTTATTTTGGAGAAGAAGAATTTATAGACAGTCAGATAAATTTATATAAATCTACTCTTCAAAATGGTTACTTGGTTTCTGAGTTTCCTTTTTTTCATATAACTAATTTGGTTAAGTCTTACGAATATTCTGATTTGCTGTTTGGGCTGTATGACTATTACTTATATAAGAAAGACGAGGATAGTTTTAATTTATTAAAAAATACTTCAGATTTAGCAATTAACACCTTCACCTTTGATAGTAAAATTAAATCGTATTTTCACCTAACAAGTCGAATTAATTTACCCTTGTTTGATACAAGAGACGGGACATTCATAGAGTATTACATTGATTTGTATAAATTAACCAATGATCATCGGTATAAAGATGTAGCGTATAATATATATAATAATTTAATTAATACAAACTATTTCAAAACAAGAGGTTTATTTTCAATTTTTGATGTCGGTATAATATTGAAAATAATTTTTGTATTTTTGGGTATCAAGAAACACAAAACTGTTGTGATTTGCAAAAATAATTCAAATACTTTATTTGGGATGTTAGCTTTGTATTCAGAAACAAAAGATAAGGAAGTTTTGTTTAATATTAATAAGGTGATTGATGGGATCAGATCAAAACTAGTTTTCGAAGGTGGCATTTCGGATTTTTTTATTAAAGACGGGAATGTGGGTGTTCCCACACTTACTGCATCATTCCCAATAATTGATCTGTTGTGTGATTTATATAATGAAACTAGAAATAATGATTATTTGCATTTCGCTTGAGAAATAGCTGATTTTTGGATACAAAAACAAGGTAAGACTGGTCTTTTTCCTTTAAAATCAAATATGAAGGAGTCGTTTTTTGATTCCGAGACTGATATGTGTGTTGCTTTGGCAAAACTCTTTGAATTAACTGGTGAGATCAAATACAAGCAGTCTATGGACAAATGTTTTGAAGGTATAATGCAATATCATTCAAAAAATGACTATGTTATAGGTGTTGACGTTGATAGTGGTAAGGTGTTAAACATAGCTCAAAGGACAAAATTTATAGCTTTGTTTTTGAAGTTGTTAATTTTGAAGATTAAAAATAATGAAGGTGTAAGCATATATTCGGATAAAAAATTATGGAGTTTGTTAAGAGATAGATAGTATGGAATTAGAAGAAGTGTTAAAAAAAAGAAGAAGTGTTCGTCATTATACAGCGGAAACTGTTTCAAGAGATTTGATTACTAAATTAATTGAAGCTGGTTCTTATTCACCAGTTTCATGCAATTTGCAACTTACACAATATGTTGTAGTGGACGATAAAAATTTATTATCTAAGTTAGCCAGAGAAGTGAGTTATAAATTTAATTATTCACCTTGTTCTATAGTAGTTTTGCATGACTCAAACTATTCAATTGAAAGACTTTCTGGAGTGATGACGGCAGGAATGGCAGTAGAGAATATTTTACTGAAAGCTACCGAGCTGGGTTTGGGTACTTGTGCTATGGCAGGTTTTAAACATGATCCCAAGATTAAGAGTATATTAAGCATTCCAGATCATATGGATATACTACTAATAATTTCTGTGGGTTATGTAGATAATTCTTTTAATATGCTAGAAATACCCAGAATAAGTCTAAATTCAAGATTTAGTTTTAACAATTATAGTAGTTTGAAAACAATTCTAGATTCTAAAAAAAGTAAGGATTACACAATTAATGAGATTATAAATTATAGAAGGAGAATATCGCCGGTATATTTAGATAGACTTAGATTAAATACTTATGATATTGGATACTATAAAGATGTTTTGCAGTACTTAAAAAATTTTATAGTTAGAGAAAAAATAAGTAGCATTATAGATTTAATGAGCTACGATTCGGTATTTATAGATTTGATTAATAAAAGCAATATAAGTAATTTGAAAATAGTTCCATCAGATTATTTGGAAAACAACTTGAATTTTTATAAAAAAAATTTTGGATATAATGGCATATTGGTTTCAGAGAACAACCAAATACAAAGTAAGGAAATATTTGATATGGCCACATTCGTATTTCAGTTAAATTTTACTCCAGATCCTTTCACCTTATTAAAAAGTTTGCACCATTTAATTAAAAATGAAGGCTTTGTATTAGTTTCTGTGGTGAGAGATAGGTGGTATAGAAGAGTAGCTAAGGTGCTTCAAAAAATAGTATTAATTATAAAA
>DAORIV010000005.1:0-37735 GCA_035438705.1 Parcubacteria group bacterium | reverse complement strand
TGAGCTCTCCGCAGGAAGAGAGTGAACGGTCTCAAAAAATGTATGTGTGGAGGAAGAGTTAAAGAATAAATATGAAAAATCTTTAAATTATTAAATTATATTTTGTATAACTTCTTCAAGTTTTATCTTTTTTTCTTCACCAGTTTCTAGGTTTTTTAGTGTGTATACTTCTGACTTAATCTCATCTTCTCCCAGGACAATTACGAAAGGAACTTTATTTCTATTGGCATTTTTGATCTGATCCCCAAGTTTTTTGTCGGTTATATCTACAGAAGTAGAAACATTTTGACTCCTTAATTTTTGTGCAAGAATTAAGGCCTCATTTTTGTAGTCATTGTTTGCTGTACATATGTATATATTTGCAACACCTTTCACGTCCGGAAGAAGATTGTGAGATTCTAAGAAATCTCTTGCAGTTACATCACCAGCACCGAAACCGACAGAAGGCACTTTTCTAGCTCCAAAAATATCCATAAGCTCATCATATCTACCACCACCAAAAACTGAGCGGTTATTTTTTGGGTCAGTATCAAACACCTCAAAAACTATGCCAGTGTAGTAGTCAAAACCACGCATCAAGGTTGGATCAAAATATATATTTTTGACACCAAGTTTTAGTAATTCTTCTATGGTTTCTACTAGTTGTTTACTGATTTCATTTTCACCGAGAAAATCCAGTAGTTTTTCGTGAGAGTTTAATAGACTTATGAAATCTAGAGATTTGTCTCCTAAAATACTTGCAACACTTTCTTGAAAAGCTTCCGCACTTATTTTGTCCTTTTTGTCTATTATTTTTGAAAGCTTATATGAGGCATCTTCAGAAAGTTCAAATTTTTCATACAACTTTCCAATAAGTCTTCTGTCGTTAATTTTAATAATGAAATCCTCTTCTTTTGCTCCAAAATTTTTCATTATTTGGTAGGCAATGTTGATTATCTCAATATCAGCATAACTAGACTCAACTCCAAATAGATCAACATTCAATTGCCAGTGTTCTCGAAGCCTACCTCTTTGTGGTTTTTCATATCTAAAAAGATTGGGAATAGAATACCATCGTAGCGGGAAAGACAGTTCTCTTTCTTTTGCTGCCACCATTCGAGCAACTGTTGGTGTCATTTCTGGTCTTAAAGTTACTTCTCTCTCACCACGATCTAAAAAAGTGTATGTTTGCTCGTTTACTATTTCTTCACCAGACTTAGCTTTATAAAGTTCTGATGACTCAAGTATGGATGCATCATAACGACTATATCCGAAACTTTCTACGGTTTTTCTCCAAACTTCGAATATATAGTTCTGAATAAAATAATCCTCTGGGTAGAAGTCTCTAACACCTTTATAGCTTTCTGTACTTATTTTTGGGGCCATAGTTACTTGTGTTATAGTGTAACACGAAATCGAATGAAAAAAAATAATAATTTACATATAGTATATAAAAGCGTTGGGGAAACTCCACTAGAAGCCATATCTAAATTCAAAACTACAAATATTGAATTTTCTACTTCTAAAATTACTTACGCAGGCAGATTAGACCCTATGGCAGAAGGTTTATTGCTATTACTTACAAACGAAGAAGTTGGCAATAAGGAAAAATATATCGGTTTAAATAAAACTTATGAATTTTCTATACTCTGGGGTTTTTCAACAGATACATTGGATTTACTTGGTTTGGTCGGAGAAACAAGTCTAGAGGTGCCAGATGTATCAAAGATAGTTGAATCGTTAAAAGAAAACCAAGGTAAATTTATTCAGAAATATCCAGCATATTCTTCTAAGCCTGTGGGGGGTAAGCCATTATTTACATGGGCAAGGGAAGGAAAACTTAATGAAATACGTATTCCAGAACATGACGTAGAAGTATTTAGCTCAAGATATTTGAAAAGACAAAAATACAGTTTTACTGAGCTGCAAAAAATAATTAGTGACAAAATAAATACTGTGTCAGGGGATTTCAGACAAAAAGAAATTTCAGCAAAGTGGGATGAGGTTTTGGAGAAGAGGAAAGAAAATGAGTTTACTGTAGATAGTTTTGAGGTGGAAGTTTCATCCGGATTTTATGTAAGACAATTTGTTTCAGATTTATCAGAAAGACTAGGTGTTAAAGCTACGACTTTTTTTATAAAAAGAACAAAAATCGGTGAATATACTATTGCACTGTAATAGTATTTGTGATTAAAATATAAAAGGAATTTTCTAGAAAGGTGGGGTGCGTTGAGTCATCGCCTGTCACCGAAAGAAAGACTGTCTGGGGAACTCGCCATCCTTTTTAAGGAGTTAAGAAGAAAAGCTAATCAGGATATCGAGACCATTTCTGGCCATGTCAGGGTAAGTGTTTTGCAACTTAAGCAAATTGAGTCAGGTAGGGCTTACGTTTTGAGCCAAACTCTTTTGCTTAAGGTGTTTGAATATTTGCCTATTGATGATGTGCAGGCAAGAGAACAAGCTTCAAAACTGATTCAGGCAGTGGGGAGCTCTGAAAGACGAAGACTGTATTACTACAGCCAGAGGTAGTTCGTTGCGAAGGTCTAGTTGCGCACAGCGTGACTAGACCTTTTGATTATGTGTTTGCTTTTTTATATATTTGTGATTTAATGAAAAAAGGGAATCCCACTCGGGATTTTGTTCGTTAAAACGGAGGTGCTACTAATGCAAATTCCGGAGTACATGCTCGCATTGACTGATTTTGGCGGTTACGTCAATCGTGCTGCCGTCAAGTTTGGTGGTAAGCGGGTTCTTGCCACTACTTGCGCAGTTTCAGTTACCGTGATCGAAAACATCACTGCTGGCAATGCTCACATGGTGGACAAGGAGGATCTCACCAAAATCGCAACTGTTTGTTGCGACAAGCTCGGTCAAAACACCTTGCCACTTCTTCTTCTCGTGATCGAGAAGATTCACCCGAATCGAGAGGTCGGAATGAAAAACCTCCGTGCTGGAAGGATTTCCACACCTCTTTCTTCGGCCGAGCGTAGGCCCCAGATGGTCGGGAAGTAGTTCCTCGAACCCTTTTTCGAAGTCTCGAGTCGCGTAATTTGCGACTCGGGGCTTTTCTTTTTTATAAAAATGTGTAAATTATGATGAGAGGTGTGAATGCTAAGTCAGTCGTTCATGACAGAAGTCTCAAGTGTGATTGCCGATGTCAGACGTAAGAAGGGCATCGAGCGCAGAGATCTTGCCAAGAGGTCAGATGTTGGGGTCAGATTTGTGAAAAATGTAGAGGAGGCAGTGCCTATCAAGTGGGATCGGATTCAACTCATTCAAAAACTACTTCGAGTTTTGAATGCACTTTCGCTTCAGGATACAGCCGAAAGTGTCAAAAGGGAGGTCAAAAAATCCAAGAAGAAGCCCAGGTTCCGTAATATGAAATATGACAGGAGGTATCAAGTTGCTCTTTCAGGAAAAGGTTGCCGGATGAGGTGACTAAAAACCCTAATGATCGAAATCATTAGGGTTTTTTGTTATTTTCTTAGTGTTTTCTTTCTTAAACGTACTGATTTGGGTGTAATTTCAATGTATTCGTCTTCAGACATTATTTCCATGGCTTTTTCAATATCTAATTTTATTGTTGCAGCAAGGTATACCGAGTCATCTGAACCTGAGGCTCGCATATTTGTTAACTGCTTTCCTTTAGTTGGATTCACAGTTAAATCTTCACCTTTTGATACATTACCAATAACCATGCCAACGTATACTTCGGTTCCTGGGTCAATATATAGGGTTCCTCTTTGTTGTAGGTTATCAAGCGCAAAAGCAAGAGCCTTACCTTTTTCCATTGAGACCATAGAGCCATATTTTGTCTTTTTTATTTCACCAACATATTCTCTGAACTCGATAAATCTTGAAGAAAGTATCCCTAGACCTTTAGTATCTACTACAAACTGACCTCGATAACCTAAAAGACCTCGTGTTGGAATTTCAAAAATAAGTCTTTGTGTTCCATGACCTTGTTTTACGTTCATAAGCAAACCTTTTCTTTCGGTGAGTCTTGAAATTATTGAACTAGCAAGTTCATCTGGAACATCTATGGTCACTTCTTCAAAAGGTTCTGTTTTAACCCCATTTACTTCTTTGATAATTACTTGAGGTTGTGATACTTGTAGCTCAAAACCTTCTCTTCTCATGTTCTCGCAAAGAATGGCTATATGAAGTTCACCTCGTCCGTACACGGTATAGTACTCGTTATTGTTCCAATCTACTTTTAGCCCAACATTTACTTCAAGTTCTTTTTCAAGTCTATCTCTTATTTGTCTTCCTGTTACAAACTTTCCTTCTTTTCCAGCAAAAGGGGAATCATTAACCAAAAAGTTAAGAGAGATTGTTGGTTCATCAATATTGATAGACGGCAATGGTTCCGCATCT
Source organism: Parcubacteria group bacterium (assembly GCA_035438705.1). Lineage (GTDB taxonomy): Bacteria > Patescibacteriota > Minisyncoccia > Phycocordibacterales > DATDWN01 > C7867-006. Next base: position 33,379 of record DAORIV010000005.1, on the reverse strand, counting down.
TCATTTTTAGAAATTGTATCTCCAATATATACAGTTGGTAGTCCAGCAATCATCACAATATCTCCTGCAGATGCTTCCGAAGTTTCAACTCTTTTTGTGCCTTCAAAACTAAATAGTTTAGTAAGTCTGCCTGATACCATTTTGTTAGGGTCAACTTCTCCATGTTGTTTAACATAAACGTTATCACCAACTTTTATTGTTCCTTCGTAGACTCTACAAACAGCAAGTCTTCCTAGGAAGTTATCGTAAGCCAAGTTAAAAGACTGAAGTCTTGCAGGCTTTTCTCTGTCTCCTCCAGCCGGTGGAACTTCTTTAAGTATAGTTTCAAGTAGAGGAGTAAGATCTTTATTCTCGTCTTCAAGTTTCATTTTGGCTACGCCCTCTCTTCCAATGGCATATACAGTAGTAAAGTCTAGTTGTTCGTCGTTGGCTCCTAGCTCCAAGAAAAGCTCAAGTACCATTTCGTGTACTTCGTCTGGGCGAGCTGCGGGCTTATCTATTTTGTTAATAATAACAATAGGTTTTAGACCCAGCTCTAGAGATTTTTTTAATACGAATCTTGTTTGAGGCATTGGTCCTTCTTGAGCATCTACTAAAAGTAAAACTGTGTCGATAGAACGTAATACACGTTCTACTTCAGAACCGAAATCAGAGTGGCCTGGTGTGTCAACGATATTTATTTTTGTAACTTCTCGTCCAGAGTCTTTTTTAGGATAGTAGACTGAGGTATTTTTGGCGTAAATAGTAATACCGCGTTCTTGTTCTAGAGCGTTAGAATCCATCGTAGTTACCTCATCAGTTACCATTCCAGTTTGGCGCATTAGGGCATCAGTAAGGGTTGTTTTACCGTGGTCAACGTGAGCGATAATTGCAATATTACGAATTTCCATGATTTTGATTTGAAAGCCGGCTTTCGCCGGCAATTAGGTTATAATTAAAGCAAATTTTATAGCCCTAGTCAAATTTACGGTTGATTTATCTTAATAAAACTGAGATTATTAACATATGTTGTTTTCACCTTCAGAATTATTGGGTCTTTTAGAGCAGTATAAATACTGGGTAATTTTCCCGATTGCTGTAGTTGAAGGTCCAATAATTACTATAATCTCAGGTTTTTTGGCAAATCTGGGAGCGTTGAATATATTTATTGCTTATGTGGTTTTGGTCATTGCAGATGTTATGGGGGATACGGTTTACTATTTTACTGGGAGGTACTGGAGAAGTTCATCGTGGGTTAAGAGACTTATGGGTTTTTTTGGTTACGATGAAAATACAGAAGCCTTTTTAGAAGAACATTTTAGAAAACATAAGTTTAAAACATTTTTAATAGGAAAGTTTACTCATGGAATAGGAGGTATGATTGAAATAGCTTCCGGTATCGCTGGAATAGGTTTTCTAGAGTATTTATTTATTTCATTTATTACCACTTTACCAAAGGCATTTATACTTATTTCAGTTGGTTACTACGCTGGAGTATACTATGAAAAAATTAATGGATACTTTCAAAATTTTGCTTTTATCACTGTTGGTGCTGTTTTAGTATTTATATTTTTTACAGTTTCTAGGAAAGTTAAGGCGAATCTATTTTCAAAGAGGCAAGACTAATCTTATTTGATATAATATTTGTATGGAAATGCCTATATTATCTTTTTCATTACCTTCAAGTCTTAATTTTGATAGTTTGATAAATAAACCAGTTTTGCTTTTCGGGGCAATTATATTTTTTATCATCTACTTCATACTTTCTGGTGTACTTAGATATCACTGGCATAACTATGGTATGAGAAATGTGGGTATAATTTTTGCTCAAAGTTTATTTTTCTTGATTTCAATAGTTTTGTTTGCTGTGCTTGGTTTAACAATTTATTATTTCTAAAATGAGTAATTACAAAAATTTACATTTAGATATTGATGAACATGTAATCCTTGAAGTTAGGAAGCACTGGATAGTTTTTGTAAGCGTTGCTTCTGGTTTTTTGTTTGCGGGGTTACTACCTCTTATTATTTTTACAGGGTTAAAAGCATTTGTACCTGGAGTTTTCAGTGTTGATGTTCCAGGTAGTGGGGTTGCACTATTTCTGTATTTTTACGTTATTTGGTTGCTTACCCTTTGGATATTGTTTTTTATTGACTGGACTAAATACTATCTGGATGTTTGGTATGTTACTGAGAAAAGAATAATTGCAGTTGATCAAAAAAGTGTTTTTCATCGAGGAATGTCCAATTTAAGATTTGATAAGATACAAGATATTACAGTTGAGGTCCATGGTTTTATACCAACCTTGCTTGATTTTGGTAATGTAAAGGTCCAGACTGCAGGCCAAGACAGTCAGGATTTTTATATAAAGTCAGTTAAGCATCCACAAGAGATAAGAAAAGTTATATTCGGAAGACAAAATAAGATTAATGAACAAGAAGGCTCTAAAGCTACTGGTGTATAAGTTTTGACAATTCGAATTATGTATTTGGTATAATATAGATGTTAATAATTATTAATAATATTTATATTATGAAATCATTGCACAAAGTTACATATATACTAGTTATTGTGGGAGCACTAAATTGGGGACTTGAGGCACTTGGATTTAATTTGGTAAACATGCTACTTGGTTCATGGCCAATGGTAGAAAGAATCGTTTACCTTCTTGTAGGAGTTTCAGCTGTTTATGAAGTTGTGACTCATAAGAACAACTGTAGGGATTGTAATTCTGGTTCTGGTGCACAAATGTAATACTGAGACCAAAAATTAAAAAAACCGCAAAATGCGGTTTTTTTAATTGAATAAGTTGAGTAGGTAACTGTCTAGTGTTCTTTGATCCATTGAGTAAAAATCTAGTTTTTCATCGTATAATTTTGTGGCTAATTCTACCCCAACATATCTCCAGTGCCATGGTTCAAATATGTAGTAAGTGTTATTTTTGGGATATGAAAGTATAAAACCGTATTTATGAGCATTCTCTTGTAACCATTTATATTCTTCGGTTTTATCAAATCCAGAAAGCACAGCACCAATTTTATTGTTTGTAAAATCAACTGTGGTTCCAAGCTGGTGTTCAGAATATCCCTGATCCGCAGAAAATTTGTTTGCTCCAGATCCATAGGTTACTTTGTATGCTGATTTTAGTGATGCCTGAGTATGGAATGATCTATAACCTGAAAGTATTAGTAAATTTAATCCAGAGTTATTTGCGTCATCTATCAGTTTTTGTAGATACGGCAAGACTTTTGTATTTATTTCTGTAACTTTATCTTTTTGTAATAAATACTTCGGATCTATTGGAGAAATGCTTTCAGGGATGTAGTTTTCGTTTAAAAAATACACTTTAGAATATTTTTTAAGGAGTTCAGCGTCTGTTTTACTAAGTTTCTCAAGTACTCCAACTGTTCCAGCTAAGTTTTGAATCTGACTTTGAAAAAAATTTGTATTTTCTTTTTCTTTTTGTAATGAATCTACAACAGCAAGTTTTTCCGCCGTCGTACTAGATAGTCTTTTTTGTGTTATTGAAAGGGCAGTTTCAAAAGTTTCTATCTCTGATTTAATTGAAAGGTTTTCAAGTCTAAGTTCGTTATAGAGATACACATTGAATGCAATGGAAGAGACGATTAGTATAGAAGGGACTATTTTTAAGGCTTTTTCTTTGTTTGAACCTTCATTAATTTTCATAGTGCAATACTATCATAAATACTTAGTAAATAAAGTCAGTAGGTTTTATATCATGGTGACTTTTATTGTAAGTAACCTTTCCTTTTTTTAAGACTATTACTTGCGGGCTTTCATGTTTGATATTAAGAAAAGTTTCAATATTTTTTGACAATACAGGCATCTCTTGTACTACCACTATATAAACTGGAATCTTAATTATTTCATTATCTAACGCATTTCTAATTTCAATTTCCGTTTGTGTACTAAGCCCACAACTATTTGAATGCTTGTATATTATTACTGGATTTTTTTCTGATTCTTCAAGTATTTCTGAAAAATGTGAAGTTTTTCTTAACTTATTCATGGGCTGATTATATCACTTGTATAGCTTGAAATATATTTATTTAGTATTATTATATGAACAATATTTATTATTAATATAAAAAATATGAAAGGATTTATTGATTTTATAAGAGAGCAAGGCGTCGTTGGTCTAGCAGTCGGTTTTATATTAGGAGGCGCTGTTTCTAAAGTAGTTTCTGCTTTAGTAAACGATATCATTAACCCTGTTTTGGGTATAATACTTGGTTCTGCTGAAGGAATGAAGAATGCATCATTTGGAAAGGGTTCAGTTCAAATAATGTATGGAGATTTCCTAAGTGTGGTGATTGATTTTGTTGTTATTGCACTTGTGGTTTACTACGGAGTGAAAATGCTAGGGTTAGATAAATTAGACAAGCCAAAAGCGTAATTAGAATATAATAAAAACCCCGAGAAATCGGGGTTTTTATTATATTGTGTTATTATTTAAAAATGGATATTTTATCTCATGGTCTATATGGAGGTGTAGCTTTTGGAAGAGAAAGTAGAAAAAAATACTTGATAGCTTTTCTTTTTGGTGTTGGTCCAGACTTACTTTCATTCGGCGTGTTTTTTATTGCAAGGGTTTTGAGTTTTGGGAAAATTGCAATGGGTAGGCCAGATATATCTAGTATTCCGAAGTATGTTCACACTTTGTATGATTTTACTCACAGCTTTGTTCCGTACGCGATATTTTTTGCAATACTGTGGTTTCTAGGTAAGAAAAGTTTTGCATATCTTACCCTTGGTTGGCCATTTCATATTTTGGTAGATATGCCCACACATTCACTAGAGTTTTTTCCGACACCGTATCTTTGGCCTTTATCTGATCACAGAATAAACGGAATACCATGGAGTGATCCTCATATATTTATTCCAAATGTAGTATTTATTATCGTTCTGTATTCTATTTGGTTGTATCAGTACAAAAAAAGAAAAGAGAGTTTAAAACAAGTATACGAAAAGTATAACTAGTGATAGGAGGATTCTATATATTCCAAAGTAGGTTAGTGAGATTCTTTTTAAATGGTGCTTAAAAAAATAAAGTGTAATAAATGCGGTAATGAATGAAATCGCAACTCCTATATACAATATTGAATAACTAGTTATTTCAGAAAATAGATTAAGTGATTTATAAGTATCATAGGCTACAGCAGTGCCAAGAGTGGGAAGAGCTAGAAGGAAAGTATATTCAATTATTAATTCCTTTTTTATTCCCCTCATTATTCCTGCAATTATTGTGGCACCAGATCTAGACACTCCAGGTATTATTGCAATAGCTTGAGCAAGACCAACGATAAGTGCATCAGTTTTATTCATATCAATTTTTCCAAATGACTCCGGATTTTTGACGAAATGTTTTTCAAGATAAATAAAAATAACTCCTCCAATAAAAAGCATTAACGCCAAAAGAGGAAAGTTGCCTTCAAGTAAATGCTTAAATGTTTTGTATAAAATAAATCCAAGCAACGCACTTGGTAAAAAACTAATTACTATATTTAAAAGTATTTTTTTGTCAGAAAATACTTTTTTGGTAAATAAAAATGCTCCGGCAAGTAAGGCTCCAAGTTGTATGACCAGTAGATAAAACTTTATATAGGGAAGTGATAGGTCAACTTCGAGTAGTCTAGAAAGAATTATTAGGTGTGCTGTTGATGATATAGGTAAAAATTCTGTAACACCCTCTAGAATAGAAATCAGTATTAAATCCATAAAGTAATATTATATTACTTTTTAATTTTTGTCTTTTTACATTTTTCACACTGACATCTGCCGTTACTTAGATACTCATCAAAATATTCTTCTCCGTAGTCATAAAAGAGCTCTTCTCCGGCTTTGATATTTCTAATGGCGCTTATATATACATGTCCTTCTGGTCCATCTGCTTCACAGTTTGGTTTGCAGGAATGGTTTATGTATTTGGCAGTATTTCCAGGAATATTTCCATTAATTGTTGTTTTTTTACCGACTTCAAAAAGGTATTTTGAGTTAATCGTATCAAGTTTGTTTTCTGGCACAACCACACCTTTATATTCAATAATACAAGTTCCTTTTGGTATATCTTCATCTGCAAATAATCCTTTGCCAGTTTTTGATTTTCTGACTTTTAGTTTTATATTCGATACAGTGTATTTACTTTTTGCCATATTAAGGTTTATTGTAACTCATTTACATTTGTGTACAAAATAAGCTAAAACCACCTAACAGGGAATTGCCTGTTAGGTGGTAGTTCAGTGATTATCAGGATTAAAGGGTCCAATAAAGTAGGTCATAATTCTGCCTCCAATATTGAACACGAAAGTTGCGTGAAAGACAACAACAAAGCTGATAACCGACATCGTAAGTCCAGCATACTTTGCTGGTTCAATTGGTTCCAGCTTCGCAAACACAGCAAGCGCCACCAAGAATGATAAACATAGACCGATTCTTTTATTCCAGAACTGGTCAAGTTCTTCCTGATTTTTGATGAAACCTCTCGGGTATGCTCCTGGCATGATTCTCCTCACAAGGTACTAGTTTCAAAGTACTTTACCAGATTTAAAGATGGTGTCTATATAATATTGCTTTCCTGCATATTTTTGATATTATCTATTTATTACGGTTTGAACATTGAAAATTAAATAAAATGATTAATAAGCTCCGGTGTAGCTCAGTGGTAGAGCAATCGCCTGTGTCGAAGGGTTCATTGATGGTATACTTAATACATGTATACCAGAAAAGAGAAAAGAACCTATGCTGACCGTGCCGTTTATATGCGACAAGCTGTTAAAAATCGAAGGAAAAAACTTCGTGAAATGGCAAGAGCATCAAAAGGTAACAAGTGTCTGATATGTGGCTATAAAAAATGCCAACGAGCACTTAGTTTTCATCACATTGATCCAAGTAAAAAAGAGTTTGACCTTTCTTCAAAAGGATTGACTCGATCATGGAATAAAATTGAAGATGAAATTAAAAAATGTGTACTCGTTTGTGCAAATTGTCACATGGAAATACATGAAGGCATTACGCAGCTTCCTAAAGTAATTTAGGATGAAAAATGAGGTGAATTCGGGGAAACCCTATCTAGTAAAATAGAGGGCAATCCCGAGCCAAGACTTTGAAGAAATTTAAATTAAGGTGTAGAGACTATCTCGAAAGAGAGTAGCTATCAGAAATGATCGCGAAGCGCCCCACATCCCACTCGAAAAGAAGGATGATGATATAGTCCATGCCACGCGTAATCGTGGAATCAATGTAAGCGATTGGTCGTAGGTTCGATCCCTACCGCCGGAGCTTAGTAATCATGCACAAAGAACGCTATATAATAGCGTTCTTTTGTTTTGATTTATACTTAGGTGTATAATGTAGACATGAATAACGAAATGCCACCACACAATGAAAGTGTTGATTATAAAGAGGTTTTAGTTGACCTTTCAAAAAAATATTTAAATGATGAAGGGCAAATTGACATAGAAGATTATATTGAATCAGGAGAAATCGAAAAAGTAAAACAATATCTTGTGGGTGCAATTGACGGTTTGTTCGCTAGAGGTGAGATAGATCAGGATGAGGCTTCGTCAGTTTTTTCACAGTTACATGTCACAGATGAAGAAAAAGCAAGATATCGGAGAAGTAACTAAATATTTTATTAACTATTACAAAAATTTATGATTAACATCAAAACACGCGCAATAAATTTTGATTTAACAGATGCAATTAATGATTACATTAATAAAAAACTTACACCACTTGAAAAGTTCACAGGGGGTAGTTCTGAAGTTTTGTGTGAAGTAGAGATAGGAAGAACAACCAATCATCATAATTCAGGGGAAATATTTAAAGCCGAAGTAAATATGTTTGTGTCTGGATCATCACAGATTTATGCTGTTTCAGAGCAAGCGGATTTATATTCTGCAATTGATTTAGTTAAGGATGATGTAGAAAGACAACTCGTATCAGAAAAAAGTAAAAAAGAAACACTGTTTAGAAGAGGTGCTGGTAAAATTAAGAACCTTCTAAAAAGTTTGGACTTTAGAAAGTAAAATGCAAATAGGAAGTGTAAAACAGGAAGCTAACTGGTTTATGAAGAGTTTTGTTTTTGGATGCTCAATGATAATAATTCTGCTTTTGCATGTTATGGTGAAAGCAGAACAAAAAGCTTTATCAATAGACTCTGTATCAATGTATAGTGATAGTTTTTAGAAGAATTTTCTTCATCCTCATATCTTTTCAACGCAACCTTAAAAATTCCAGCGAATTTTTAAGGCCTTTCCTCAACCCCAATCCGTCAAGAAGTGATTCCTTACAGGAACAGTACACCTTTCACATCTTGAAGATGTTCAAGGTTTTACAAAATGATACCCATCATTTCTCACCTTGACGGAACCTACTTGGGGTTTGCGGGGGTGCTGAAAAGATATGAGTCAACGAAAATTCTACAAACCATTACTTCTTTCCTCTCAAGTAATCTTTGTAGTCCATTTCTTTTTTTCCTTCAGGTATTACTCTTTCTAGGATAAGTTCACCGTTTTCTATATGAGCTGTTTTAACAATAACTCTTTTGTTGTCGTCATAGAAAAATGCATTCAACCAACCACTGAAAGCTCTGATTTTCCTTAAGTTTATTTCGGAAGAGTCAGATAACTTTATTTCAGCATCTTTCTTTTGGATTTTTTTTGTAAAAGTTGCTTTGCTGTGATCCTGTTCTATTTCTATAACTTTATTTTCTGGTAAAAGTGTAATTATTTTACAAAGCATTTCCGCACCAAGCTTCGCTGTGGCATCTTTCAATTCATCAAGATATGGAGGCCATATAATATTTAATTTTTCTTGAGCAAGAATAGGTCCGTGATCCATTTCTTTGTCTAGTTTAATAATTGTTACTCCAGTTTCATTTTCTTCTAAGATTGCAGTTTGAAGAGGGGATGCTCCACGAAGTTTTGGTAAAAGGGATGGGTGTAAATTTAGTGTTTTAAATTTAGGAATGTCCAAAACACTTTCTGGAATTATTTTCCCGTATGAAGCTACTATTGAAAGTTCAATGTCGTATTTACTAAAAAATTCTATAAATTCTGAATTTAATTTGTCCGGCTCTAAAAATTGTATGTTGTTACTTTTTGCCCATACTTTTGCAGGGGATGGTGTAATAACAAGTTTTCTTCCTTGAGGTTTGTCTTTGGTTGTTACAATTATTTTTGGCAGCACATTATTCTGTTTTAGTTTTTCTAAAACTTTTACTGAAAAGTCATCTGTACCAAAAAATGCAATATTCATTTATTTTATTTTTTCTGGAGGTATTTCCTCAACATTACTTGCTTTGTCTATAAACAAAACACCATCTAGATGGTCCATTTCATGCTGGAAGATCTGAGCAAGTAACCCAGTGCCACCTCTTTGGAATTTTCTACCGTTTTCATCTAGTGCCTCAACAGTAGCTTTAGTACTTCTTTTAACTAAACCATACAAATATCTAACTGAAAGACAACCCTCCTCAACATTTTTCTTGTCTTTTGAAAGCTTTTTCATTACTGGGTTAATAAACACCATATCTTTTGAACCTACTTTCTTAAGTTCTTCATCAATGAGTTCTTGACTCACTCCTAATGCATGCAGTTTTGCCTCTGTAACTATTTCTTCCACTTTTTTAGATACTACAAAAATTCTAAGAGAATAACCTATTTGAGGTGCTGCTATAGCTACACCGTCGTCTTGAGAATTCAGAGCTTCTTTCATTTCAGAAATAATTTTTTGAATTTTTTCTGACTTAATTTCATCAATACTAACATTTTTGGCTATTTCTCTTAAAACTTTTTCTTCTTTTTGAAGTATTTTTTTAACCATAATTGTTTGTTTAAAAATATCACAAAAGACTTCCAGGGTCTATTCTTATGCTAAATTGTGGAGGAAGATGTCTTATTTTTTCAAGTAAATTTCTATCTGGCCATTTTCCTCTTTCCAAATACAATAACCCATGTACCACATGTTTATTCTTTACTACTTTATTAAATGCATCAAAAATTTGAAGTTTGTTTGGTTCCAGAAACTGTTTAGCTTTTTCCATTTCTTTTCTTACTGTAATTTTATCTCCTTCTAAAGTAAACTTTATGTAGGTGTTAAAGGGGGGATAACCCATAGATTTTCTTTCTTCTATCTCTTCACGATGAAACTCCATCAAGTTTCCTCTTAGTGCATGTTCGAACAAACGAGTATTATTTTGACGTGTTTGGATCAAAAATTCTTTAGTACTCATATATCTCATATCCAGTAAAATTTGAAAAACTTTTTCATTTATTTGAAAATCTGGTAAAGAAAAATATGAATCTAATGTAACTACTGCAGTAGTGTCTACTTTTTGTTTTAAGTATGATAGTGCCATTTCTGTGCCTATACATATGCTTCCAGGTGTTTCGTAGAAAGTATCTCTAGTTTTTTCAGCTTTCTTGTGTGTAGTTATGTGTTCCTTATCAAATATAATTATTTTTACTTTCGGAAACATTTTCTCTATTTCCTCTGCAACTCTTTCAATACCTATTCCAAGTGGTGTCAGTCTCCAGCCATCACAGTTGCTACATAAAATTTTCGTGTCGTATTTTTCGCCACAATGGTTGCATATAAAAATATTTTTAGCTCCACCAACTTCCATTTTTCTTCCATAAAGTACTACTGGCATATGGCAATTTGTGCAAGAAACAGTGGTTCCACAATCACTGCAAATAGTATTGGGGGCAAGCCCCTTTCTACTACAAAAAAGAAACATGTGCTCGTTGTTATTTACGTTTTTTTCTATCAGTTCCTTTAATCGATTTCCAATGATTTGAAATTCTTTACTTTTCATATCTTGTGGAGTGCGCATATCAACAAGTTCACAGTTTGCTGATGTAAGTGATCTGAATTTCAAAGGTGAAAGTGGGGAATACTTTCCATTTTTTTCTTCCCAAAGAGTTTCGTTTCGTAAAAACATATCTCCTAGTACCAGTCTGATTTTCATCTCTCTTGCTAGGGTTTCCACTACATTTCTAATATCTATATATGGTCTTGTCTGCATTTTGTAACTACGTGAAGATTCTTTTTCTAGTATTATTGTGCCTATATTTTTCTTTGGTATTGATAAAAAACTTCCAGTACCAATTATAAGTACTGGATGATTTTCTAAACAAATTTTATTCCAAGTATCAATTAGTTCTTTTTTTGAAAGACCTGAGTGAAGAAAAAAAGTATAATTTTCAATACCTTTTTCTAACAATCCTCTGGCATTATTTAAATCTTCAATAGTTGGTGCACAAAAGAATACTGAGTGTCCCTTTGCAAACTCTTCTCTGACCAAACTTTTATATGTAGCAAACCTTTCTTCACTATCACACTGTAGCAAAACTGTTTCATTGAAAGCATCTTTGGGGCTTTCTGTATCATCTAGTGTTAATTTATTGTTTTCCTCTAAAATATTTTTAGGTATAAGTGAAAATAAAACTGAACCGATACTTGATGCGTTGTAGTCAGCAACTTTTTTGATTGCTTCAGTAAAACTCTGTGTCAAAAATGAACCTGATTGCATTTCTTCTACCTTTTTTATGCTGTAGGAAAGGGATTTGATTTCTGATTTTAGTTCATTTGCGTCTCTTTTATCTATTATGAGGCCGTAAATTATCTTTTTTCTAAGTGGTATTTTGACTATACCACCTAAATTTACCTCACTTTTAGTGAAGTATGTAAGTGTTTCTTTGGAAACACCTCTGCTTATAGGGATAACAGTAACTATTTGCATTTGGGGGTATTATAACCCAAATACACTTAGATAATAACTTGCATTAAGTTTTGGAAGTCTTGTATAAAAATATAGTTTTCGTCTTGTAATACAAACTCAGGTTTTTCACCTTTGTATATCGGCATAAAGTTCTGAGTACCTGCTTTGTTAATTTCAATTACGTAGACTCCGTTTCCAGCAGAAAATATTAATGCGTCGTTTCTTTTTTTGTAAAAGTCTAAGTTTCTTATAGGATCCTCTGGTTTTATGACTTCAACTACTTCGCCATCTTTTTTTGCCATTATTGTATTATTCTCAATCCAAATATGGACTAACTCATCTGTACTTAATTTATGATTGTTTTTTTGTGGTGGGAAATTTTTGTCTATTTCAGAATTTATTTTCCAATATTCAGGATCATTTTTAGTGATTATGTTTCCGGATGGGTTTTGATATACAAAAATAGGAGAAACTTTTGTATTTTCATTGCTCAAAACTTTTACTTCTTTTATCCATGGAAAAAAATCTTCATGAGAAATAATCAGAGAATGTACATTTGGTGAAAGAGAAACATTAACTACCTCATTTTGTTCTGTGGTAATAATCTTTTTTGATTCATTTATATATATTGTTGTTTCTGGTAGCGGGATAACAATAGAAATGCTTCCATTTTTTGCAATTCTAAAGTTTTTATTTACTCTATAGCCAAGTCCGTATAAAACAATTGAGGTGAGCAATATTAAAACAATAAAACCACCAAGGAAATAATAAATTTTGTTATTTTTTACATTCTCATTCATATCGGCTATTATACTGAATATATTAAATATGTCATTTTTCTCTAAAAAAATTGGTATAGATTTGGGTACTGCCAACACTTTGGTGTTTGTTCCTGGAAGGGGAATTGTTTTAAATGAGCCGTCAGTTGTCGCTGTTTCTGAGGAAGATAACAAAATTGTTGCAATTGGCATAGAGGCCAAGGAAATGATAGGTCGTACACCTGACAACATTATTGCTTATAGGCCTATGAAGGATGGTGTTATAGCGGATTATAGAGTTACAGAGGCAATGCTTCGCTACTATATAGACAAGGCATTGGGCAAATGGAGCTTCTGGAGACCTGAAGTTTTGGTTTCTGTACCAGCCGGGGTTACATCAACTGAAAGACGTGCAGTTATTGAAGCTGCAGTACGTGCGGGAGCAAAAAATGCATATGTAATTAAGGAGCCAATACTTGCTGCTATAGGTGCTGGTATCCCAATACATGAAGCAAAAGGACATATGATTGTTGATATAGGTGGAGGCACAACAGATGTTGCGGTTATTTCTTTGGGAGGTATTGTGGCATCTACTTCAGTAAAATGTGCTGGAAATAAAGTTGATCAAGCAATAACTGACTACATTAAAAAAACTTTTAATCTGGGTATTGGAGACAAAACTGCTGAAGATATAAAAATAAAAGTTGGTTCTGCAATTCCAGTTGATGAAGAATTGGCAATAACTATAAAAGGACGTGATTTTGTTACAGGGCTTCCTAGAAGTGTTGAGATAAAAACTAATGAAATTGTGAAGGCAATAAGTAAGGATCTTAGAGAAATGATTAAGGCAATAAAAGACGTTTTGCAAGAAACTCCACCTGAACTATCTTCAGATATTATTGATCAGGGCATAATCATGACTGGAGGAAGTTCACAACTTAGAAACTTTCCAGAGCTCGTGTTCAGAAGAACGGGTGTGAAGGCTGTGCTAGCAAAAGATGCTTTGTACTGTGTGGTGAAGGGTACAGGAATAGCGTTAGAGCACTTAGATAATTACAAAAAATCGGTTATTAGTAAGAGGTAGACAAAATTTACAAATCTCTTTTTCATCATAATCTCTTAAAACAACGGATAAATTACTTGGTAGAAATTTTCCTCGGCCCTCCGTCTACCCGACTCCGACGGTTTTAAAAGATTATGATTCAACGAGATTTTTTGGTCTTACTTTACATATTTTGTAATTTCAGTAGATTGATATGTGGAGGTGGTGATGTATCACATTGAAATAGGGGGACTTCACTACATGACTTTCAATTCTGAACTGGAGGCAATCGAGTGGCTCCAAAAGAGGGGTTTTGAAGAGGGGTATGGTAAATATGCCCTCTACAGACCTGGTCAAGCTACAGTATTTGCTACTGTAGTAAGAAAGACACCTCCTTTTTCAGAAGAAGAACTGGAATTGGTGCTCAAAGAGTAAGGTTGTTTTTTGGCCCCAGCGCACAATCGCTGGGGCCGTGTCGTATCTGGTATAATACTTTTATGAATTCATTTGTGGAAATGTACAAAAATTCGGATTCTCTTCATCATGCATATTATTTTATTGAACATGAAGTAGAAAGTGCTGTATTGAAACTGAAGAAATTCTTGGAAAAAACTTTTGGAATTAAATTTTCTGGTAACCCTGATTTTTACCACAGAAAGTTCGATACTTTTACTATAGACAATGCAAGAGAAATTTCACAAAGTGAAAGCAGAAAAGACTTTTCAGGTGAGAAAAAAATATTCATAATTGAGACTGATTTTATTACAGAGGAAGCACAAAACGCTTTACTTAAAGTTTTTGAAGAGCCGACAGAAGGTACACATTTTTTCATATTTTCACCACAAGAAGTTTTACTACCTACTCTTAAATCAAGAATGCAAGTGTTTATAAATGATTTGAGTGGTCAGTCTTTCAGCGAAAATTTTTTAGATTTGAATTTAAAAGAAAGAATGGATGTTGTGAAAGATATAACTGATGCAATAAAAGATGAAGAAAAAACAAAACAAGATGCTATAGCTTTATTGAATAAAATAGAGCGAGAGTTGTATTTGGACGGTGTGTTGAAGAATTCAAATAAACTTAATGTATGTCAGGACACTAGAGATTCACTCTATGACCGAGGTGCTCCTGTAAAAATGATATTGGAAAATTTAGTTTTGAGTATTTAGTTTTTTTAACTTTCTGTTATAATGCAGAAAATATGGCATATAATTTCAATACATTAAAAGAGGGTATAAAAAGTGTAGAAGAGTGGCTTAAAAAAGAGTTGGCTACAGTAAGGACTGGTAGAGCCAATCTTTCAATTCTAGATGGTGTAAATGTAGAAGCGTATGGATCATTTATGCCAATAAATCAGGTTGCTAATCTTTCTATGGAGGATGCTAGATGTGTAAGAATAACTCCATGGGATACGTCTGTAACTAAGGATGTAGAGAAGGCAATTATTTCTTCAGATTTAGGCTTGTCTGTAACAGTTGATGACAAAGGGTTAAGAATTATTTTTCCTGAGCTTACTGGAGAAAGAAGAATTGCACTTGTAAAACTTACAAAACAAAAGCTTGAAGATGCAAAGATAACATTACGCGGTGAAAGAGAGAAGGTTATAAAAGATATTGATGCAAAGGAAAAAGCTGGGGAAATGGGAGAAGATGAAAAGTTTCGCCTAAAAGCAGAGCTTCAAAAAATGATAGATGAATCAACAAGAAATCTAGAAGCATTGTTTGAAAAGAAAGAAAAGGAAATAACTGAATAATAATGTCTGTAATAATTTTTTTACTAATACTCGCGATTCTTATATTCGTCCATGAATTGGGACATTTTCTAGTTGCAAAAAAGTCAGGAATACGAGTTGATGAGTTTGCTATTGGTTTTCCTCCAAAACTTTTTGCTAAACAATGGGGTGGTACTTTGTATACAATAAATTTAATTCCTTTCGGTGGTTTTGTGAAAATTTTTGGAGAAGACGCACACTCAGGGGATATAAGTGAAGAAAATAAAAGTGTGAGTTTTGTGTATAAACCAAAAATTATTCAAGCAGCAGTTTTAGTTGCAGGGGTTACATTCAATATTATTTTTGCATGGTTAGTTATTTCATTAGGATTTTTCCTTGGAACTACATCTGCCTTACCACATAACACTACCGGACAATTTAACGATGCAAGATTAGTTGTCACAGAAGTTTTAGATAATTCACCTGCAAGTAGTGCTGGACTAAAACCAGGTGACACCATCGTGTCTATATCTTCTGGAAAAAATACTTTAAATGAAAATTTGTATCCAGAAGTTGTTCAGAAGTACATTAATGAGTCAACTTCAAAGGATTTGTTATTAAAAATTCAAAGTGAAAAAGGTATTGAAAGGGATGTTGTTGTTTCTCCTTCATCTGTGATTGTCCCAGGAAGAAAAGTTGTCGGTATTTCAATGGAATGGATAGGCACCTTAAAATTTTCACCTATTAAGGCACTTACAACTGGTGCAGAAAGTACTTGGTATTTATTAAAAGCTACAACACAAGGTTTGTCTAAATTTTTATGGGAAACAATTACTTTTAGATCAGACTTTTCACAAGTGACTGGGCCTATAGGCATTGCTGGGGTTGTAAAAGAAGCAAACGAATTAGGTTTTAGATACTTACTTAATATTACAGCAATTATTTCTATAAATTTGGCGGTCATTAATCTAGTTCCATTTCCTGCTTTAGATGGGGGTAGATTACTTTTTGTGCTAATAGAAGCAATAATAAGACGGCCTATAAATTCTAGTGTCGTAAAATGGACAAACGTAGTTGGCTTTTCATTACTCATGCTTTTAATGATCACAGTCACTGTAAAAGATGTTTTAAAACTGTTCTAAATATAAATCTTGTTATTTTGTATTTTTAGTGCTATAAAATAATTGGAAGCGGGGAGTGACCACTTGGTTCCCCACTCACAGTACCCCCTGTGAGCCCTCTGCCACAGCGGCACCCCCGCTTTCTCTTTGTACTTTTCCCCCACAAGGGTTCTCGTAGATAGGCCGCGAAAGTATTGCGGCCTTTTTTTATCGTCGATTTTCCGACTTTCCTTAGTAATTTAAATGTGTTATAATGTAAGTAGATTTTGAGTTATCGGACCTGACCTTGCCTCACTTAGGACAAAAGTAAGAGGATAAATACAAAAGGTCTTTCTACCGAAAGTCAGCGGTATTCTGGAGTGGTCCACATCACCACCGCACTGTACCCAGGAGGAGGTGCGAGTTTTGGACTTCAGATACGCAATGGCACTGGGCCTCGTACGGAAAAATTCATCAAAGAGAAAGAATATTTAATTTCTCAGCAGATGAAGAGATTCTGTACGGGGCTCTTTATTTTGCTCAAAATATTTTTTTACGGTAGTATTGTCTGTATGAAACAGTCACAACTTTTTACAAAAACACGCAAAGAGGCTCCAGCAGATGAGACCTCAAAAAATGCCCAATTGCTTATAAGAGCAGGCTTTGTTCATAAGGAGCTCGCGGGTGTTTATTCATACTTACCACTTGGTCTAAGGACTTTAAATAATATAGTTAAAATCATTCGGGAAGAAATGAATGCAATCGGAGGTCAAGAATTGTTTATGTCGGCATTGCAAGATAAAGAATTGTGGTCTAGAACAGATAGATGGGATGATGCAAAAGTAGATAACTGGTTTAAAACAGAATTAAAAAGTGGTGGAGAAACTGGTCTTGGTATTACACACGAGGAACCTCTAACCAGAATAATGAGTGAACAAATCTCTTCATACAGAGATTTGCCTGTGTATGCATATCAGTTTCAGAATAAATTTAGAAATGAGCTCAGGGCAAAGAGTGGGGTTATGAGAGGAAAAGAATTTTTAATGAAAGATTTGTACACTTTTTCTAAAGATGAAGAGTCTCATATGCAGGATTATAATAAAGTAAGAGGAGCATACTTAAAAGTTTTTGAAAGACTTGGAATAGGTGATAAAACATTCATCACTTTTGCTGATGGAGGCATTTTCTCTGATTTTTCTGAGGAGTTTCAAACATTAACAGAATCTGGAGAAGATATAATTTATGTTCATGAAGGTAAGAAAATTGCATTGAATAGGGAAGTATATACCGATGAAAATTTAGCTAAACTAGGAATAAACAGAGAGGAGTTGGTGGAAAAAAAGGCCGTTGAAGTTGGAAATATTTTTCACTTAGGAACAAGATTTTCTGATGCTTTAGGTCTGAAATATAAAGATGAACAAGGTAATGAACATCCTGTAGTTATGGGAAGTTACGGAATTGGTCCAACGAGATTACTCGGTACAATAATTGAAACACTTTCAGATGAAAGGGGTATGATTTGGCCGAAAGAAGTTAGTCCTTTTCACGTCCACTTAGTTAGACTTGGAGTAAATGAAAAAACAGTAGAGTTTGCTGACAAACTATATTCTGATTTACAAAAAGCAGGTGTGGAAGTTCTTTATGATGACCGAGATTTGCGACCAGGTGAAAAATTTGCTGACTCGGATCTTATCGGTATTCCAGTACGTTTTGTAGTTAGTGATAAGACAGTTGAGCAAAACAAAATAGAAGTAAAATACAGAACAAAAACTGACGCAGAGATGATGTCAGAAGATGAAGCATTAAGCATCTTGAAATAAGGGTTAAAAACTCGTTGACTTATAATTTTTTTGGAACATCGCGGAATCCGTGAATAGATGAGCGCGAAGAAAATTTTCAGTAGAAAATTATTATGCTTCCAAAAATTTATAAGGAGTAAGAGTTTTTAAAACTTGTGCTAACATTACCACCGAATGATTAAAAATTTTGAACAATTTAAAAGATATGTATCCAATGATGTTGGAATAGATCTGGGTACTGCAAATACCCTAGTTTACCTTTCTGGTAAGGGTATAGTTTTAAATGAGCCATCGGTGGTAGCTATAAACCAGAAAACTGGTCAGGTTGTGGCTGTGGGTAAGGATGCTAAACAGATGCTGGGTAGAACACCACTACATATTGTAGCAGTGAGGCCTCTGGTAGATGGAGTCATATCAGATTTTGAAGTTACAGAAGAAATGATTACTTATCTCCTAAACAAGGCTCAGAAAGGAAATACTAAACTTTTAGGTCCTCGTGTTGTCGTGGGTGTTCCATCGGGAATTACAAATGTGGAGATACGAGCGGTGCGTGATGCTACCAAAAATGCAGGGGCAAGTGAGGTTCATATTGTAGAGGAGCCAATGGCTGCAGCCATTGGTATGAGACTTCCAGTACTTGAACCAAGTGGAAATATGATTGTCGATATTGGAGGAGGAACAACAGATATTGCAGTAATTTCTTTGGGAGGTGTTGTAAGATCTAAAAATCTTAAAATTGCTGGAGACAAATTAAATAACGACATCATTTCCTATATGAGGTCTGAGTTTAAAATACTAATCGGAGAAAAAACAGCAGAAGAAATAAAAGTAAGTATTGGGGCGATTGTTCCTGCAGACAGACCTCTAGAAGCTTCTGTAAGAGGTAGGGATCTGATAACGGGGTTGCCAAGAGAAGTTATTATTACGGATTCGGATATTAGAGAAGCTATTTCTTCTTCAATAAACACACTAGTCGACGGGGTAAAAGAAGTTCTAGAAACTACACCACCTGAAGTACTTGCAGATATAATGCAAAAAGGAATATTTTTGGCCGGAGGAGGGGCCTTGATAAGCGGATTGTCTGATATAATTGCTGACTATACAAAAATACCTGTTCATATTGCTCCAGATCCTCTAACTGCAGTTTGTAGAGGTACGGGTGTAATATTGGAGAATATAGAAATGTATAAAGATATACTTATAACAAACAAAGATGAACTTCCACCTAAAAAGTAAACCAAAAAATTATTTCGGCAATGGAGTTAAGTTTGCAGTCTTACTATCTACTATTCTTTTTTTTATAACAATATTTGCTCCAAATGTTACAACTGGCAGAATGCATGCCGTATTTAAGCCATTCTGGTATATGAAAGATAAAAGTATTGGAATGACAGAGTATTTATCTGGCTTTTTCTATTTTAAAAGTTCTTTGATTAAACATAATGCAGATTTAGAGGAGGAAGTTAATAATTTAAGAATGTTAAAAATTGATTATGAAACTCTACTGAAAGAGAGCTCAGAAATTAAAGATCAATTCGGTATGGATGTTTCATATAGGAAAATAATAGGAAATATACTCTCTAAACCTCCACAATCTCCATATGATACTTTCGTTATTGATGTGGGTACCGAAGTCGGAGTTTCTACAGGTGATCTTGTTTATTTATCAGATAGTATTGTTGTTGGAGAAGTATATGAAGTAACAAACAAAACTTCTATTGTTAAATTGTTTTCGAGTGGAGATGGGGGGATCGAAGTCATGTCATCACGTACCGGGTCAAATTTTGTTATGAATGGAAATGGGGGTGCAAACTTTAGTTTTGAGGTTCCAAAAGAAACAGATATAGTTTGGGGAGATACCTTTATTTACCCCAAAGGTAACGGTGCTGTTATAGCGAATGTTTATTTTGTGGATACAAATTCTCAGTCTTCTTTTAAAAATGTTAATCTACGTTACCCAGTCAATATATTTCAAGCCAAAAGGGTGTTTGTTCTAAAAAATATATAACTTTTTGTGTAGTTTAAATAGTGTTAAGATATCTTTATGAATACAACAGTTGAAAGATTAATATTATTTGTAGTGGTCTTTTTGTCAGTATTGTATATGCCATGGTGGCTGACCCTTTTAGTCTGTATTGCACTGGCATTTTACTACCCTTTGTATTTAGAGATTATATTTTTCGGTTTTATATTTGATCACTTATTTTTGGCTTCAAAAGAGGTTCCATACCTAACGCTCGGTATAACAGCGTTTATTTTAATCGTGATATCTTTCATAAGAATAAATATTCGAAGGTAATAAAAAAATGTTTTCAAATATTAAAAGATTTTGGAGAAAAGGAAGATTAAATGTAAATAAATCTATTGATCCAGATGAGATTTTTATTGACTCAAAAAATTTACCAGATTTTGATAAACATCAACTAGAAGGCAGACTTGAAAAACCAATATCATATAGCGTTTTCGGTTTCATGAGTGTTTTCATTCTTTTAGTTGGAGTTATTTTTGTTTATCGTTTATGGGGACTACAAATTGTTGAGGGTGAAAATTTTAGAAAAAGGAGTGATGACAATAGTTTGCATAATACACTCATATTTGCTGATAGAGGAGTTATATTTGATAGAAATAAAGTTCCTATTGTTTGGAATACTATCAATCCAGAAGGAGATGAGTTTTCTTTGAGACAATACGCAACTTCTTCTGGACTTTCTACAACATTGGGTTATCTAAAGTATCCAACCAAAGACTCATCTGGTTTTTACTACCAGGACAAGTTTGTACCTAAGGATGGTTTGGAAAAATTATACGATTCAATGCTTTCTGGAAGAGATGGTATAAAAATAATTGAAACTGATGTAAGGGGTAAGGTGGTTTCGCAAAGTGTGGTTCAATCTCCACAGGATGGCAATAACCTAGATACATCACTTGATTTAGGACTACAAAAAAGACTTTACAGTTCTATAATTGATGTGGCTTCTAGAGGAGGATTTAAAGGCGGGGCAGGTGTCATTATGAATGTTGAAACAGGGGAAATCATTTCTTTAGCCAATTATCCTGAGTATGATTCCCAGACACTTTCTTTGGGTCAAGAAACCGATAAAATAAATGCCTGGATAAAAAGTACAAATCATCCTTTTATGAATCGTGTTGTAGATGGATTATATACGCCAGGTTCAATTATGAAGGTTTTTGTAGCTATGGGTGTTTTGGAGGAGGAGGTTATAGATCCTAGAAAGCAAATTTTAAGTACAGGTTCAATTTCTATTCCTAATCCTTTTTTCCCAGATAAACCTTCAGTTTTTGTTGATTGGAAAGCACATGGTTTAGTTGACTTAAGAAGGGCACTTGCTGTTTCTTCAAACGTATACTTCTATGAAGTTTCTGGAGGGTATAAGGGCCAAGAAGGAATTGGAATTAACAATATAGAAAAATATACGAGGATGTTTGGTTTTGGGACTACAACAGGAATTAATTTTTTGAATGAAAAAGAGGGAACCATACCTAATCCTGAATGGAAAAAAATAGCTTTTAAGGGAGACAACTGGAGAGTGGGAGATACATACAACACATCTATCGGTCAGTATGGTTTTCAAGTGTCTCCACTTCAAGTTGTTCGTGCATTTGGTGGAATAGCAACTAATGGAACGTTAGTAACTCCAACTTTGTTGAAAGTTAATGATCCTCAAGAAGTTAAAAAAGAGAATACTGGAACAGGTTTGGAAAGTGCTAATTACAAAATTGTAAAAGAAGGAATGCGAATGTGTGTTACAGAAGGTACTTGCCAAGCAATTAATTTTCCATTTGTACAGGTGGCTGCAAAAACAGGTACAGCACAGATTGGTGTAAATAAAGATGAGGTTAATTCGTGGGTTGCCGGTTTTTGGCCGTACAATAATCCAAAATATGCTTTTGCAATTGTTATGGAAAGAGCATCTAGAGGTAATCAATTTGGAGCAGTGTTGGTGATGAAGGAATTTTTAGATTGGGTAAATATATATGTCCCAGAGTACTTGAAATAGGTTGATTGACCAAAGGGTATTTTTTTGCTATATTTTCTCTTACTTATTTTTAATTATATATTCCATGAAGGATAAAGAATACCTAACAAAAGAAAAATACGAAGAATTCAAACTTGAGCTTGCTGAGTTAAAAAGTAAGAAAAGAAAAGAAATTGCAGAGTCTTTGGAATATGCAAAGTCTTTAGGTGATCTATCTGAAAACGCAGAGTATCACGAAGCTCGCGATGCTCAAGCAACTATTGAAGATAGAATTGCAAGACTAGAGGAACTTCTAAAAACAGCACAAATAGTCTCATCGAATACTGGAGATATGGTAAACGTAGGTTCTGTTGTTACTGTAGAAAAAGATGGAAAAAAGTTTGAGTACAGTATTGTAGGTTCAGAAGAAGCAGATGTTGTTTCTAATAAAATTTCGATGAAGTCTCCTTTCGGTCAGGCAATATTAGGTAAGAAAAAAGGTGATAACTTTACTTTTACGGCGCCTAGTGGAGAAATTACATATAAAATAGTGAGTATCAAATAGTTTTTGAGGTAAATCTTTTTCTCCTCATAACTTTTTTGGAAACAGAACACCCGCCTGCTGGCGGGTTTCTTCTTGCATGTGAACTCACTCATTCTGCGATGTTCCAAAAAAATTATGAGTCAATGAGATTTAACCCAGTTTGTTTTGATTGCTGGGTGGTGGTATTATTGGAGAATGGCAGGAATAGATGAAATACGTGAAGCAAGGCTTCATAAACTACAAACACTAAAGGATAGAGGAATTGATCCATATCCAGCAAAGGTTCCAAAAGATTTTCCTATTAGTTTTTTAAAGAGTAATTTTGATAAATATTCTGGAAAAGAGGATATAGTTTCTATTGCGGGTAGAGTAATAGCACTTAGAGGACAAGGTGCAATACTTTTTGCTGTACTTTTTGATGGAACTGATAATTTTCAAGCGATAATTAAAAAAGATGATTTAGGTGAAGATACTTTCAAACTATTCTTTGACACAGTTGATGTCGGAGATTTTATTTCTATATCTGGAACAATAATGCTTTCTAAAACTGGTGAGCAAAGTATTTTGGCAACAGATTGGGTAATGGCAGGTAAGACTCTTTTACCACTTCCAGATAAATGGGCAGGACTACAGGATGCTGATGAAAAATTTAGAAAAAGATATTTAGATTTCCTTACAAACCCTGAGTTACGAGATTTGATGATTAAGAAATCAAAGTTTTGGACTGCTGTAAGAGATTTTATGAACAATAACGGTTTTCTAGAAGTAGAAACTCCTACACTAGAAACAACGACTGGTGGTGCAGAGGCAAATCCATTCAAAACACATCATGACGACTATGATCTGGATGTATATTTACGTATATCAGTAGGAGAGCTGTGGCAAAAAAGACTAATGGCAGGAAGTTTCCCAAAAACTTTTGAAATTGGACGTGCATATAGAAACGAAGGTACTTCACCAGACCATGCACAAGAGTTTACAAATATGGAGTTCTACTGGTCATTTGCTGACTATGAAGACGGAATGAAACTTGTGCGTGAAATGTACATTGAAGTAGCAAAAGAAGTGTTTGGTAAAACAGAATTTACATCTCGCGGTCACACTTTTGATTTAAGTGCAGAGTGGCCAAAACTAGATTATGTAGAGGAGGTAAAAAAACAAACAGGTATAGATTTAAATACTGCAGACGATAGTGAAATAATGAAAAAGTTAGATGAGCTAGGTGTGAAATACGATGGAGAAAACAGAGAAAGACTCACAGATACGCTTTGGAAATACTGCAGGAAGAATATTTCAGGTCCAGCTTTCCTTGTGAATCATCCAGCTCTCGTTGCACCACTTGCAAAAAAGATTCCTGGAACAAAAAATGTACAAAGATTTCAGCCTATCATTGCCGGACTTGAATTAGGAAACGGATACTCAGAACTTAATGACCCAATAGATCAAAAAGAGAGATTTGAAGTACAACAAAAACTAATTGATGGAGGAGACAAAGAAGCAATGATGCCAGATTGGGAGTTTGTTGAGATGCTAGAACACGGCATGCCACCTACATGTGGTTTTGGTTTTGGAGAAAGATTTTTTGCAGTGTTGGTAGACAAACCTCTCCGAGAGTTACAAACCTTCCCATTAATGAAACCTCGATAAAAATTTTAACATCTACAAACTGTGTAAGTCTGTTTTTGTGATATTGACATACTCATAAATTACTGTATTATAGTTTGTGGAAAGGGGGACCTTTGCGGACAGACCGGCTAACGCTGATCATCCGTGATTCCCCTCTGGGGGTCCTCCTTTCCACTATCGAGGTGTGGGAACTGTCTCTTGGTCTTGTTGTGTTTTAGTCGCGAACTTTCACACGACCCGATCATTGGTTTTCGCACCTCGATATCGAGGCATAGGGGCTGCAGCTTGAGTGGGTCCGAAGTCGGGCGCGACTTCGCTCATTGGCCCCTGTGTCTCGAACTTTCATCGCACCATTCGGTGCGATTTTTCTATTTACATAAACACAAAAATGGGTTCTTTTGCATTATCCACAGGAAAAGTGGTGGCTGGTGGGAAAGAGTGGTATATAATGTTAAACAAGTGGGAAGAAGTGGGATATTGTTAAAAAATAAAAATCATGTTGATTGGAGAATATACACATTCAATAGATGACAAGAATCGCGTTTCTCTTCCTGCAAAATTTCGAAGTGAGCTTGGCAAAAAAATAGTAATCACTGCTGGCTTGGATAACTGTTTATGGATATTCAAAGGAAGTGAGTGGTCAAAGATTGAACAAAAACTAAATGAGTTTTCAATCGGTCAAGCTGATTCAAGAAGTTTTAGTCGTTTTATGTTTTCATCGGCAGTTGAAGCAGAAGTTGATTCAATTGGTCGTATCCTTATCCCGGATTTTTTAAGAGATAGGGCGAATCTAAAAAACAAAGTAGTTGTCACAGGCGTTTCAAGCAGAGTAGAAGTTTGGAACGAAAAGACTTGGGCAGACTACAAGAAAGTTGTTGAAAAGCAAGCTGATACTTTAGCTGAGAAGCTAGGACAAGTCGGTGTGCTGTAGATTCGTATGATTCACAAAACAGTTCTTTTACATGAAGCAATAGATGGTCTAGAAATCAAAAATGGAGACATTTTTGTTGATGGAACACTTGGTGGTGGTGGGCATTTTGAGGAAGTTGCAAAAAGGTTTGGCGATAGCGTTGTCATGATCGGTATCGACCTTGATCCTGATGCAATAATTAGAACTAAAGAGAGACTACTTTCCTACAAAACAAACTCACAATACGTCCAGGACAGTTTTAGAAATATTTCAAAAATTCTAGAGTCTATAAATATAGAAAAAGTAGATAAAATTTTGTTAGACATTGGTTTGTCCAGTAATCAGTTTGAAGAATCCGGTAGGGGGTTTTCCTTTCAGAGGGATGAGCCACTTCTGATGTCTTTCAAAAAGTATCTAGATAAAAATGATCTAACTGCCAGAGAAATTGTTAATACATGGGACTTAGAAAATATTTCAGCAATACTAAAAGGTTATGGTGAAGAAGATTTTTCTTGGAAAATTGCTAAAGCTATTGTTGCTAGAAGAGAAATAAAGCCCATTGAAACAACTTTTGATCTAGTGGAGATCATAAAAACTGCAACACCTAAGTGGTATCACACAAGAAGAATACATCCAGCTACAAAAACTTTTCAAGCACTTCGCATTACGGTAAATGATGAGATTGAAAGTCTGAAACAGGGGATAAGAGATGGTTTTAAAAGTTTAAGTGTTGGGGGTAGGCTTGCTGTCATATCATTCCATAGTATTGAAGACAGAGCAGTCAAACAGTTTTTTAAAAAAGTGGTAGATGAAGAGGTTGGAAGAAATTTATTTAAAAAGCCCTTAATACCAACTGATAAGGAAATAGAAGCAAATCCACGTAGTAGAAGCGCAAAACTAAGAATAATTGAAAAAATAAAATAATGTTACAAAATGTATTACAACTAAATAGAGAGAAAACAGTTTTTTGGTCACTGCTTTTGACTTTATTTGTGGCTATTGGTTTTTATATGTATTTTATAAATACAACAGTTAGAAATGTTGTTGCAACACAAAACATAGAAGCTAAAATTTCACAACTAAACCTTTCTATAAGTAATAAAGAATTTAAATATATCAGTAATAGGAATGCAGTTACGTTGAATTTGGCGTATTCTATGGGTTTTAAAGACATAGAAACAAAAACATATATCAAGGAGAAATCCACAAAAAGTGTCTCAGTTTTGTCTAACTAGTTTTACACCTTCTGCTATAATGCAAAGGAAAACTTTGTATTATGAAATTTAATTATATAAACAGAATTCGCTTTCTTACCATATGTGTTATAGCTTTTTCTCTACTTTTAATAAGTAGACTTTATTTTTTACAAATAGTAGAAGGTGAAACTTATGCGAATAAAGCAGATAGACAATACTCATCTACTGCTCAAAAAATATTTGATAGGGGGTCAATATTTTTTACTAACAAAGATGGAAGTTTAGTTTCTGCGGCAACACTAAATTCTGGATTTATAGTCGCAGTAAATCCCGAAGTCCTAAAGGATCCAGAGAGCGCTTATGTAGCCCTTAACGCTATTTTGCCAACGGACCGCGACGAGTTTATGGCTAAGGCAACAAAGGCTAAGGATAGTTATGAAGAGATAGCAGTGCACGTAGACACTGATGTAGGTAAAAAAATAGGAGACTTAAAAATACCCGGTTTGAGTATATATAAAGATAGATGGAGATTTTATCCAGGTGGTAACACTGCGTCTCGTGTGGTAGGTATTTTGGGCTTTAAGGGTGACGAATATGCTGGACGCTATGGACTAGAAAGACAATACAATTCTGCTTTAGAAAGAAAAGATGGAGCATATGTAAACTTTTTTGCACAGATATTTTCTGACATTAAATCTGTTACAAATAGTGATGAAAGTATTGAAGCTGATATTGTTACCACAATAGAACCAACCGTTCAAGCAAATCTTCAGAACATTATTGCAAGTACTTCAGAAAAATGGAGTGCGGACAGCATCGGTGCCATAATAATGAACCCTATGACAGGTGAGATATATGCTATGGATGTGTATCCAACATTTGACGCGAATAAATCCAATGAAGAAAAGAACGTTGCTATTTTCAGTAATCCATTAGTAGAGAATGTTTATGAAATGGGTTCAGTTATTAAAACACTTACACTTTCTGCTGGAATAGATGCCGGAGTAGTGAACGCCAACACTTCTTACTATGACAAAGGTTATACAATGATAAGTGGAAAAAAAGTAAGTAATTTTGATAGCAAGGAAAGAGGAATAGTTACAATGCAGGATATGCTTTCGCAATCATTGAACGTCGGAGCCGCTTTGGTTGGACAAAAACTAGGTGCTGAGCAGTTTAGTAAATATATGTATGCTTTTGGTTTGGGCAACAAAACAGGTATTGAGTTGCCAAATGAAGCCAAAAACCTTTCAAATAGTTTGAACAGTAAAGTTGATATCGACTTGGCATCGGTTTCTTTTGGACAAAGTTTGGCGCTGACTCCTATTTCGACTATATCTGCAATATCTGTCATAGCCAATGGGGGAACCATAGTAAAACCTCATGTGGTAAAAAGTATAAAATACAAAGTTGGTGTTTCTAAAAATACAGAAATAACTTTGGGTCAGAGAGTTTTGAAAAGAGAGACAAGTGAAGAAGTGGCGCGAATGATGACATATAGTTTTGATAATGTTTTAGCCAATGGAACACTAAAATTACCTCGATACAGTGTCGCGGTAAAAACAGGTACAGCTCAGATAGCGAGACCTGGTGGGGGAGGTTACTACGAAGATAGGATACTTCACTCGTTTGTAGGATTTTTCCCGTCGTATAGTCCAAAGTTTATAGTGTTTATGTATATGGTTAACCCAAAGGGCGCAAGGTTTGGTTCGGAGACGTTGAGTGCTCCGTTTGGGGAGGTGGTTAAGTTTCTAATTAACTACTACGAGGTTCCTCCTGATAGATAATTAAGTGGTATTTTTTCTAAACAATTTATTAAGCTGTTTTTCCTGCTAAAAAAACATGCTTCCGTCTTCACATACATAGAAAAAGACTGGAGCAGTCCAGTCTTTTTCTATGTATGTGACCCTATGGGGAGTCGAACCCCAATTGCAGCCTTGAGAAGGCCGCGTCCTAACCATTAGACGATAGGGCCAATAGAACAGAATGATAATAACATTTCTATAGTATTTTTCAAACATATATTTGACTTAAGTAGGTTTTTATTATAAAGTATTTTTTGGAGGCACACATGACTTTGCTGGGGATGATTACCATCGATGACATCGCTGAGCGTCAGTTTCTGGATCAAGTGCTGGATCGGAGTTCAGGAGGTCTGACTATCGAGGAACTGGAGAGCTGGTATCAGGAAAGGTTCGGTGGCAGGTCAGTCTCGGTTCTTACGGACGTCGAGACCTGGAACAATCTCGAGCTCGATCGGATCTACGTTCCACTCGTCTACGAAGGTGGTGTGGTCAAGCGTATCGACGCGTTGTGCTAGGGACTGGGCCCGGTTAAATAACCGGGCCCTTAGTGTTTATGTTATAATGCAAAAATATGTTAAGAACTATAAAGTCATTTAATTACGCTTGGAATGGTCTGAAAACTGTATGGAATGAAGAGAGTAATTTTCGTGTAGAAGTTTTTGTGGGACTGTTGGTTGTGGTTGCTTCGATTTATTTTAACTTTAACTTTTATGAAGTCTCACTAGTAATTTTTGCTGTTACAATTGTTTTGGTTTCAGAAATTATAAATACTATCGTGGAAGATTTGTGCAACAAAATAGAGCTATTACAAGATCCAATAATTGGAAAAATAAAAGATATGTCTGCGGCATTCGTGTTAGTTGGTTCAATCGGGGCACTTATTATTGGACTTCTCGTTTTTTATAATCATTTTGTGTAATGAAGTATCAGGATGTAGTCAAAGAAATAAGTAAATATAAAAGCCCTGCGAAAGCCAAAACTTCACAGTGGTTTTTTAAAACTAAAAAAGGTCAGTATGGATATGGTGATGTTTTTGTAGGGCTTACTGTTCCAGAAATGAAAAAAGTTTCAAAAGTTTTTAAAGATATTGATTTGGGTGAGGTGCAAAAACTTCTAAACTCTAAGATACACGAAGAAAGATATATTGGTTTAACAATAATGGATATAAAGTTTGAAAAAGGAAACAAAAAAGATAAAAAAGTTATAGCTAATCTATATATTAAAAATACTAGAAATATAAATAATTGGGATTTGGTCGACACTTCCGCATATTCTATTTTAGGGGAGTATTTGAAAGATAAAAAAAGAGACATTTTGTATAAATTTTCAAAGTCAAAGTCTATTTGGGAAAGAAGAATATCTATTGTTGCCACATATACTTTTATTAAAGAAGGGCAGTTTCAGGACACTTTAGAGATATCAAAGAATCTTTTAAAGGATCAAGAAGATTTAATACATAAAGCTATTGGGTGGATGTTAAGAGAGGTCGGCAAGAAAGATGAAGAAATTTTAAAAAAATTCCTAGTAGATAATATAGATAATTTACCAAGGACAACTTTGAGATACGCGATCGAGCGTTTTCCTACAACAGAAAGAAAAAAATTTTTAAATATGTAGATATTTTTCTATTCAAAGATAATTAGTTGATGTATAATTATTGAATGGAACAAACTCCGTCTATTCCAAAATTTAATAATCCCGAAGAGGAGATTGCATTTTTGCGGGAACAAATATCAAAAACTGAAAAACATTTACGTGAAAGTAAGGCAGAATATAGTGTCGATGATGTGGTTCGAAAACAAATAGACCATTACAGTAAGGTTTTGGATAAAGATGTTTTAGATGAAGCTTACGCACTTGCAAAAACAGATGTTGAATCTATTGTTTTAAATCTTGAGCCAGAAACTCATGACAATAAAATAGAAGAATTGTTAGATGTTTTAAAAACTAATGGTGTTAAAAATGCAATGTCAGTTCTTTTTTCCCTGAATGATCCTCATTTGGAAGATGATTTTCATAGGTTTCTTGTTCAATATCTTAAACATGGATACGAAGCAAAAGGAGTAAATATTTCTTTAGATGAATTCAGAGGGCTAGGTATGACACTTTACGAAGTAGTACTGCCTGAAGTAAATAGTGAAGATAAAACTAAGCCACTGAAAGAGTTAATTTCTGGGATGGAGCAGTTTTTATCTGGAATGCTTTCTATAGTAAGTAAAGACGGTACTAAAGACTATAATAAAAACTATATCGTATTAGAGATAGCCAATGCCAATGGAAGTGATCAGTTCATTTTCTATGTTGCTGTTCCGAACCAATACAAGCAACTTTTTGAGAAACAAATAATATCTGTTTTTCATAATGCTGTTATTACTGAAGCTGTTTCTGATTATAATATTTTTAATACAGATGGTGTTTCTGTAGGTTCTGTATTGGAAGCTTCAGTTAATCCTATATACCAATTTAAAACATACGAAAATTTTGATCATGATCCGATGAATGTAATACTGAATAGTTTCTCAAAAATTGATAAGGATGGTGAGGGGGCTGGTATACAGATAGTTTTTGCACCAAAAGGGGATTATTTTTTGAAAAACTACAAGTACGCAATAGAACAAATTGAAAAGGGGGTTCCAGTTAAAGATGCAACATATATACCGGAAACTATTACTGGTGGTTTAGGTAAGACATTAAAATCTCTTTTTATAACTGAAGTAAAAGATGAAAATTCTGATAAAAAAATAGATACAGAAGCTATAAATAAAATAAAACAAAAAATGCAGAGTCAAATCGTTGCTACCAATGTAAGACTTATCGCATCAGCTAACAACAGACTAGAAGCTGAAAGAATATTGCAAACAATGGAATCTGCTTTCAACCAGTTTGAAGATACAAATTCAAATGGGCTTAAACCAAAAAGACTTAATAAGGTTGCATTACAAAAAATGTTTAGAGATTACTCTTTCAGAGTATATAATCCTAGTGAGTTACTACCACTTAATCTTCATGAAGTTACAACAATAATGCATTTCCAAAACGCTGGGCTTACACCTGCTCCACAACTTAAACAATCTCAGGCAGTGTCGGCTCCGGCTCCAAGTGATATAGCAAAAGAAGGAACATTCCTTGGGGTAAATACATATCGAAACGTAGATACTCCTATATATATGCAAAGTGTAGATAGACTAAGACACACATATACCATAGGTCAGACAGGAACAGGTAAAACCACACTTTTGGTAAATATGATTTTACAAGATATCAATGCTGGAAACGGCTGTTGCTTCATTGACCCACACGGTAGTGATGTACAGAATATTCTTTCTAACATTCCAAAGGAAAGATTTAAAGATGTTATATATTTTGATCCAAGTTACACAGAAAGACCGATGGCACTTAACATGCTGGAGTATGATAGAAGTAAACCCGAACAAAAAACTTTTGTGGTCAATGAGCTGTTTAGTATCTTTCAGAAACTTTATGGTGGTGTGCCAGAGTCTTTGGGGCCTATGTTTGAGCAATACTTCAGAAATGCAACAATGTTAGTCATCGAGGACCCTGATACGGGTTCAACTCTACTTGATGTTTCGCGTGTTATGACCAATAAGGCTTTTCGTGAGATGAAAATTGCGAATTGTAAAAACCCTGTAGTTGTACAATTTTGGAAAGAGATTGCAGAAAAAGCAGGTGGTGAAGCAAGTTTGCAAAACATTGTTCCTTACATCACTTCAAAATTCGATGTATTTCTGGCAAACGATATTATGAGACCTATTGTTGCGCAGGAAAAATCTTCATTTGATTTCAGAAAAATCATGGATGAGAAGAAAATACTTTTAGTAAATCTTTCAAAGGGAAGATTGGGGGATATAAATGCTAACCTTATTGGTCTTATCCTTGTAGGAAAGATACTTATGGCTGCACTTTCTAGAGTAGATATGGTTGGCGTAAAAGATTTTCCTCCTTTCTATCTATATATCGATGAGTTTCAGAATATAACAACTGACTCTATTTCGGCAATTCTCTCTGAAGCAAGAAAATATAAACTTTCTTTAAATATTGCTCATCAATTTATTGCTCAACTAGAAGAGGGAATTAAAAATGCAGTATTTGGAAACGTTGGTTCGATAATGTCGTTTAGAGTTGGGGCTGAAGATGCCGAGTTCTTGGAAAAACAATTTTCGCCAGTATTTACAAGTAAAGACATAATGAATATTGATAACTATAATTTTTATGCAAAAATGCTTGTTGGCGGAAAAACAGTAAAAGCATTTAATGTAAAAGCTCCACCTGCACCAGTTGGAAAACAAGTTGTGGCAGATAACTTGAAACAGCTTTCATATTTAACATATGGAGGGGATAGAGCGGAGATAGAAGCCGAAATTTTGTCTAAGTATAAAAAGTAGTAATAAGAAAAGGGACCAACGTATGTTCTCGTTGATCCCTTTGGCGATTAGTCGCCATCACGTTCACCGGCTGCCCGGCTCTTGCCGTCGATCAGCCGGGGCCTTTTCGCTGTCAGCGTACGTGCCCGTCGAACCTTAGCACTTTTCTGGCCACCCCGACTCAGGGTTTCGAAGTCCCTTTGCAAAATGGCTCGTTTGATGTGATCCGGCATGTTGGGACGAAATGTCATAACCTACCTTTCTATGTGAATTATACTACTATTGGGCTATAAAGTCAAGGTAGTTTTCCACAACAAAAAAAGCCCAATCGAGCTTTTTTTGAAACTAACCTGTTTGTTAGTTTATGCAAGCAAAGCATCTACGACTTTTTTGACCACATCACCGTCTGCTTTACCTTTTAGTTCTTTCATAAGAGTCCCTACAAACATACCAGCTTTTGATTTGTCTATTTCTCCAGCTTCAGCCATTTTTATTTTTGCAAAAGCCATTACATCTTCCTCTGACATCATTTGTGGAAGATATGTTTCTAGTACTGCAAGTTCTGCTTTTTCATCCTCCGCAAGTTCTGGTCTACCACCAGAAACGAACTGTTCAATAGAGTCTTTTCTTTGTTTAACAGCTCTTCTTATAACAGCCAGAGCCTCCTCATCTGAAAGTGAGTCTTGAGGCATTCTTTTTAGATTTACTAATTCATTTGTAAATGCTGCTACAAGTCCACGAACAACACCTAGCTTAACTGTATCTTTCGCTAGCATCGCTTCTTTAACTTGTCCTTTTATTGTTTC